>NZ_KV796387.1:0-2803 GCF_001809185.1 Corynebacterium sp. HMSC072G08 | reverse complement strand
AAAAATCACCCCATTAGGATTCGGTTTCCCTACGGCTACCCCACACGGGTTAACCTCGCGACATGCCGCTGACTCGCAGGCTCATTCTTCAAAAGGCACGCCATCACACACATACAGGTGCTCTGACGGATTGTAAGCACATGGTTTCAGGAACTATTTCACTCCCCTCCCGGGGTACTTTTCACCATTCCCTCACGGTACTCATCCACTATCGGTCACACTGAGTATTTAGGCTTACCGGATGGTCCCGGCAGATTCACAGCAGATTCCACGAGCCCGCTGCTACTCGGGCAACCCAACAACTTAGAAATTGAAGACTTCAATTACGGGACTATCACCCTCTACGGTAGGCGTTTCCACACCACTTCACCTATCAACAACAACCAAGCACAGTATCGGTAGCTACTGCCTGTTAGGGCCCACAACACCGCACACACAACCCCTACCAGGTATCACATGCACACGGTTTAGCCTCATCCACGTTCGTTCGCCACTACTAGCAGAATCATTATTATTTTCTCTTCCTACGGGTACTGAGATGTTTCACTTCCCCGCGTAACCCCCACAACAGCTATGAATTCACTGAAGGGTAACCACCCATAACGGTGGCCAGGTTTCCCCATTCGGACATCCTCGGATCAACGCTCAATTGACAACTCCCCGAGGCTTAACGCAGCCTTACACGTCCTTCATCGGCTCAGCATGCCAAGGCATCCACCATGCGCCCTTAGTAACGAACACACAACCAACAACAACCAACCCCCACCACAAAAGGCAAGAAACTAACTGTTGCCGGCGTGAACAACAAAACACAAAAGAACAAAAGAAATTACACAACACAACAAACCAACCACACAAAAATGCAGTCCAACGGTTTGCTGTGTGATGCTCGCGTCCACTATACAGTTCTCACACAACACCCCAACCAACCAACAAACAACAAAGCAAACGCTCACACTGCCTATTGAAACCGGCTGGGTTACACCAGGGGATAATGCCCCAGACACCCAACAATGCACCAACGAACCTCACAACTATTTTCGTCCTTTAACGTTTCACACAATGTTTTGTGTGTTTATCGTGTGGTGTGTCTCCACCCGATTAAAAACACTGTTGGCAGCACCACCTACGGGCACTCAACCAACCACCAAAGAAACAAAGCCTATAAAAACAATGCCTTCGGTATACCCACAACTGTGGGCTAAATAAAGCTCCTTAGAAAGGAGGTGATCCAGCCGCACCTTCCGGTACGGCTACCTTGTTACGACTTCGTCCCAATCGCCGATCCCACCTTCGACAGCTCCCTAACGAGTTTGAGCCACTGGCTTCGGGTGTTACCAACTTTCATGACGTGACGGGCGGTGTGTACAAGGCCCGGGAACGTATTCACCGCAGCATTGCTGATCTGCGATTACTAGCGACTCCAACTTCATGGGGTCGAGTTGCAGACCCCAATCCGAACTAAGACCGGCTTTCAGCGATTCGCTCCACCTCACAGTGTCGCTGCGCATTGTACCGACCATTGTAGCACGTGTGAAGCCCTGGACATAAGGGGCATGATGATTTGACGTCATCCCCACCTTCCTCCGAGTTGACCCCGGCAGTCTCTCATGAGTCCCCACCATAACGTGCTGGCAACATAAGACAAGGGTTGCGCTCGTTGCGGGACTTAACCCAACATCTCACGACACGAGCTGACGACAACCATGCACCACCTGTATACAAGCCACAAGGGAAACTACATCTCTGCAGCAATCCTGTATATGTCAAGCCCAGGTAAGGTTCTTCGCGTTGCATCGAATTAATCCACATGCTCCGCCGCTTGTGCGGGCCCCCGTCAATTCCTTTGAGTTTTAGCCTTGCGGCCGTACTCCCCAGGCGGGGCGCTTAATGCGTTAGCTACGGCACGAACCCCGTGGAAGGGACTCACACCTAGCGCCCACCGTTTACGGCATGGACTACCAGGGTATCTAATCCTGTTCGCTACCCATGCTTTCGCTCCTCAGCGTCAGTAACTGCCCAGAGACCTGCCTTCGCCATCGGTGTTCCTCCTGATATCTGCGCATTTCACCGCTACACCAGGAATTCCAGTCTCCCCTACAGCACTCAAGTTAGCCCGTATCGCCTGCACGCCCGGAGTTAAGCCCCGGAATTTCACAGACGACGCGACAAACCACCTACGAGCTCTTTACGCCCAGTAATTCCGGACAACGCTCGCACCCTACGTATTACCGCGGCTGCTGGCACGTAGTTAGCCGGTGCTTCTTATACAGGTACCGTCACAAAAAGCTTCGTCCCTGTCGAAAGGAGTTTACAACCCGAAGGCCTTCATCCCCCACGCGGCGTCGCTGCATCAGGCTTCCGCCCATTGTGCAATATTCCCCACTGCTGCCTCCCGTAGGAGTCTGGGCCGTATCTCAGTCCCAATGTGGCCGTACACCCTCTCAGGCCGGCTACCCGTCGACGCCTTGGTAGGCCATTACCCCACCAACAAGCTGATAGGCCGCGAGCTCATCCCCAACCGCAAAAGCTTTCCACCTTCCACACTAAAGAAAGGTCATATCCGGTATTAGACCCAGTTTCCCAGGCTTATCCCAAAGTTGAGGGCAGATCACCCACGTGTTACTCACCCGTTCGCCACTCGAGTACCCGCAGCAAGCTGCAGGCCTTTCCGTTCGACTTGCATGTGTTAAGCACGCCGCCAGCGTTCGTCCTGAGCCAGGATCAAACTCTCCACAAAAACCAATCAGAAAAAATCCGATAAAGGCTTATAGGCCGTGAAAAGCCCAATACCAAAGCAAAA
>NZ_KV796386.1:0-203 GCF_001809185.1 Corynebacterium sp. HMSC072G08 | reverse complement strand
GGTGCTGTTGCAAAGTTGGGGCAGTAGGAAGACCGGCGTGGAATAATCAGGTCCATGGGCATCTTCTCCGGTCGGCAGTTCCCTCGTGAAATCATCCTGTGGGCGGTGCGGTGGTACTGCCGCTACGGCGTGAGCTATCGCGACCTCGAAGAGATGATGACCGAGCGGGGAGTGCCGGTCGATCACACCACGATCTACCGCTG
>NZ_KV796385.1:0-50517 GCF_001809185.1 Corynebacterium sp. HMSC072G08 | reverse complement strand
GGCGTACGGGTGAGGAGATCATGGCCGAGTTGTTGGAGGGTATTGGGTTGGCGACGTTTGTCAACGCCCGTAATGAGCCGGTGAAGCAGTACCGGCTGCAGCGGTATTTCAGTGCGACGCAGAAGGAGTTGGCCGCGGCGGTGCAGCATGTGTGTCAGGATCCGGAGTGTCACCGGCCGTTTAACTTGTTGCAGGCCGACCACCTGGTGGCGTGGTCGAAGGGTGGGGAGACGAATATCGACAACATCCTCATGCTCTGCGAGTATCACAACATGAAGAAGCGGGATGGGGACGTCTATTACAAAGACGCCGAGGGTCGGTTCTGGAAACGCCGGAAGTTCGGGCCGGACCTACCCTGCACGAATAGCTAACGGCGCGCACACGCGAAAACCCGCCCCGAGGGGCGGGCGATTCGGCATGCCGTTTTACGCCAGGCGCTCAGAACGCAGGCGATCGACGGCCGGAATGTCGAGTGGGCCGAGCTTCTCGACGGTCGTGTCCATCGCGCGCGCCAAAAGCAGGTCCGCGAGCTGCGGGTTGCGCGCGAGCGCGGGGCCGTGCATGTACGTCGCGATGACGGAGCCCTGGACTGCGCCCTCGGTGCCGACCTGGTCGGCAGAAGCACCGGCGGCGGTTGCCGCGGTGGAGTCCGTGTTACCGTTGCCGCGCGTCACGCGCGCCAGCGGGGTCGCGTCGGGGCCGAGGATGGTCGCGCCGAGGTGATTCTCAAAGCCGGTGAGCGTATCGGTGAGGCCGGGCACGGTGCCGGTGGGCCTCGAGACGACCTCGCCGATGGCGCGCTTGGCCAGGCCGGCGGTGGTGGCATCGATAAGCCCGAGGCCGTCGACCATGCGGCCGGACGCGCGGAAGGAAGTGCCCAGCACCTGCAGGCCCGCGCAGATCGCGAGGATGGGGCGCCCAGCGTTCGCGGCGCGGGTGAGGCCGCCGTCTTTGATGAAGTGCTCTGCCGCGAGAATCTGCGCGGTATCCTCGCCGCCACCGAGCGTGTACACGTCGAGCGTCGACGGGATGGGCTCGCCGAGCAGCACGCGGTGAATCTCTGCGTCGATACCGCGCATGCGGGCGCGCTGGCGCAGGACGAGCGCGTTGCCGTCGTCGCCGTAGGTGCCGAGGACGTCGGGAAGAATGAGTCCGATATTAAGCATTGTTGTCCTCCTGGTTCGCCGCGCGGAGCAAGGCCTTGCGGAGATCACGGAACGCCGTGTAGTTGGCGAGCACCTCCACGCGGCCGGGCGGGCAGGCGCGGATAGCGTCGAGCGGGCCGGGGATGAGTTCGTGCGAGATATCGGCGTAGACGAGGCGCACGGCCAGGTCGGTGCCGCGCTCGCCGGCGGCCTTGACGGCAATCCGGTCGAAGTCCTCGAATTTTACGTCCCATAGCCAGGACAGGTCGACGCCGTCGGCGACTTGGCCGTTGACGGCGATGACCACGCCGTCGGCGGTGCGGTCGACCATGGACAGCGCTTCCTGCCAGCCGGCGGGGTTCTTCGCAAGCAGCAGGCGAATCTCGTGGTCGTCGAGGCGCACGGTGGAGTAGCGGCCGGCGACGTCGTCGACGGTCTCGCACGCGCGGGTAGCGTCAGCCTGCGGGATGTCGAAGGCCTCGACGGCGGCGGCGATGGCCTGCGCCGCGTTACCGCGGTTCGCACGGCCCGGAAGCGCCAGCTCCAGCTTGCCGATGCCCCCGTTCGCCTCCAGGCCCGCGTCCGTCACCGTGTAGCTCGGCGTCGGGCGGCGGAAGTCGCGGCCGTCTTCCAGCTTCTTCACGGCGTACCAGTCGTCCGCGGTGCGCACGACGTGGCCGCCGGTGCGCGGGCAGGTGACGGAATCGCCGAGCCAGCCGGCGCCGGCGGAGACCCAGATGACGTTCTTCGCGTCGTAGGCGACGGAGGTCATGAGGACGTCGTCGCAGTTGGCGATGATGAGCATGTCTGGGTGGGCCTCGACGGCGCCGCGTAGCGCGCGCTCGATCTTATTGATTTCGCCGACGCGGTCGAGCTGGTCGCGTGAGAGGTTGAGCAGCACGAGCGCCTGCGGAGTGATGTTGTCTGCGACGTGGGGGACGTGGAGCTCGTCGACCTCGAGCACGATGTGCGAGGCGTCCGGGCTCGCCAGGAGCGCGGAGATGATGCCGGCGTCCATGTTGTCGCCGCCGTCGTTCGTCGCCACGGTGTAGCGGGTGCGCAAGGCCGCGGCGAGCATGCGGGTCGTCGTAGACTTGCCGTTCGTGCCAGTGACGAGGACGGACGGGCGTCCGCCGGCGAGTTCGCCCATGATGTGCGGGTCGATGGCTCCGGCGATGAGGCCGCCGATCATGCCGCCCGCGCCGCGACCGGTCGCACGCGAGGCGTACGTCGCGGCCTTGGCTGCGGTCTTCGCGACCGCGGTGCGCGCCTTTCCTAGGACACCCATTTAGCTCTCCTTCTTCTGGCTGTCGTTGCCGCCATGGTTCTTATTCCGGTTGTTGCTGCCGCGTCCGCGACGCCGGCGATTGCCACCGCGCGAGCCGCGGCGGCGCTTGCCGCCGGACTTGCCGCCCTGCGCATTGCGGGACCGCGATCGGTTATTCGCATTGGGGATGGGGTGTTGGGACGGCGCTGCGGGCTCGGGGGCATCGGCAGGCTCGGCGACGTCCTGGAGGAGTTCGAGGAACTCCTCGTCTGTGACGAGCTCGATGTCCTTGCGGTGCGCGTGCATGGCCTTGCCCACGAGGTCGTGGCGGCGGTTGCACACGACGAGCGAGGTCTCGCGCGAGAGTTTTTCCACGTAGTTGAGCTCCGCGGTGACGCCGGCGGCGATGAGCTCGTCCGGGTCGATGCGGGTCTCGGGCGCGACGACGAACTCCATGCCCTTGCGGACCTGTTCGCCGCGGCGCCAGAAGCCTGAGTTGTGATGCAGGCGCGGGGCCTGGGCGGCGTCGACGCGGACCTCGGAGCGCTGCAGGCCAAAGCGGTCGGCGCGCAGGTCGTCCGGGGCGTAGCTCGAGTGCTCGTCCTGGGAACGGTAGAGCTCGATGAGCATCTGGGTCGCGGCGCGGGAGGTCTCGGCCTCGGGCTGGGCTGCGCGCTCGGTGGTCGCGGCGGCGTCGTGACCGGCGACGGCGGCGAGACGGATGTCGGTGAAGTCCTGCTCGGCGCGGCGAGCGGTGGCGAGCGTGTCGATGATGCGCTCGGGCGTGGGAACGTGGCCTACGCGTTGGCGGCGGCGGCGATTGCGGCCGCGGGAACGGTTGGCGCGGGCGGCGGCGGTCATGGCGCGGCGGGCCTCGGCGACGAGGAACCCCCACGTGTACGGGGTGTCGTGGACGATGAGGGTGCGTCCGTCGATGAGCCGATCGAGCGGCTTGAGGATTTTGGAGAACTGCTGGCCCTCGGCGTCGGCTTCGAGGCCGTGCTGGTGGCGGGGGCCGCGGTCGGTGTCGGGGTTGAGGACCGCGTGGAAGTCGCGGCCGGTCTCGCCGGCGTCGTTGAAGGTCAGGGCGTCGAGGGTGAGCAGGCGCCCGGTCGACGGATGGATGCCGGTGGTTTGGATGGTCACCGCGACATACGGGTAGTCCGCGATATCAGTGAGCCGGTCGTGCTCGCGCGGGGAATCTGTCATTGTTCCGAGTTTAACGGACGCGGACTCGAATCCCGCGCGCTACTCGCCCAGAGGAGGGTTAGGAGACGGTCTCGGTCGGGGTTTCGACGGCGAGTTCCTGCGGGGTGTCTTCGACTGCGGGCGTCGGTTCGAGCGGCGTCGGTTCGAGCACTGTGGGGGACTTCGTGGCGGGGTCCTCGATGACCTCGAACGTGGTGGCCTCAGCGGTGGGTTCATCCGTGGTGGTTGCCGCGTCGGCGCCGCGGAAGAACGGAATGATGATGCAGTTGACGATGGTGGTGAACCAGAAGCCCGTGCCGCATTCCTTCGTGCCGGCGTTCCTGTCCGCGGTGTCGGCGGCCGTGGTGGTCGTCGTGGCGGGCGTGGTCTCCGTCGTGGGCTGTGCGCTCGTGGCGGGGGCCGTGGTGGACGGCTGCGCACTCGTGGTGGCGGTCGTCTTCGTCGAGGTAGTGGGGTCGTTGTCGCGGAACGAGTAGCTGACGGTCGTCGGGGTCGCCTTTGCCGTGGTGGGCGTGGTGGGTGCAATTGCGGTGACGGTGGTGGTCGGCGTGACGGCCGAGGTCGGGGCGGCGGTGGTCGTGGATTCGACAGGGGACGTCGCGGGGGCGTCCGTCAGCTCGGCTGTCGTCGTAGTCGTGGTTGCCGTCGCGGTGGCCGAGGTGGTCGTGGCAGTCGTGGTTGCCGTCGCGGTGGCCGGCGCAGCACTGGCGGTCGGCGTGACGGCCGAGGTCTGGGCGGCGGTGGTCGTGGCCTCGGCAGGCGACGTCGCGGTAGAGGATGTCGCGGCGGGGGCCGTCGTGGTCGTTGTGGCGTCCGTCGGCTCGGCCACGGTCGTCATCGTGGTTGTCGCGGGCGTGACGACGTCGAAAGCCCACTCGCCGTTGTCGTCGCTGATGATGACGTCGCCGGAGTCGATCGTGGTGTCTTCGATCTGCGCGGTGGAGGTGGGCGTGGGGGCAGCGAGAGCCTTGTCGGTGGGGGCCACAGCGATGGTGCTGGGCAGCGGGGACGCGGTCGTGGGGGCGGAGGCCGCAGTCGTTGTGGTGGTCGGGCTGGCTGCCGCGGTGGTGGACGGGGCGTCCTGGGCGAGGATGAGGTTGCCGTCGCGCGTGAGGCGGCGCAGTTCGTCCAGCGAGATGCCGGAGTTCGTGTCGGGGCGGGCGTCCTGGTTGGACACGCTCGGGTTGACGGCGGCTGGTGCGGTGCCGCGGGGGGCGGTGCCGGTCGTGGTGGTGCCCGTGGCGGTGGCGCCGGTGGCTGAGCGCTGGGCGGTCTCAGCGTCGCCCTGGCGTGAGGCGTCGTTCGCCGCGGCGGAGCGTGCTGCGCGCGTGGTGGCCTCGCGTGTGGAACCCTGGCCTGCGGTGCGATCGCCGTTCGTGCGGGCCGAGGAGTCGGAGTCCGTGAAGTTTGTGCTTGTGGAGTCGGCAGACGAGTCTGCGCGGGAGGACGCGGAGGCCTGTGCGTCGGTGTTTACGTCGCCGTTGGGGTCGCTCGCGGAGCCGGCGGTGGAGGGGCCGGACGCGACGGTGAGGGGGGCATCGGAAGGCTGGTTGCTGACGATGTTGTTCGTCGCGACGCCCAGGCCACCCACGGTGAGGATGGCGGTCGAGGCGGCGGCGATGGCCTGGAGGCTCACGCCCGAGGCGGCGGCCGTGGTCGCGGCGGTCGTCGTGGCAGTTGTCGCGGCTGCGGAGGTGGTGGCGGCGGATGCGCCAGCGGTGGAGGTCGCGGACGTCGAACCCGTGGCGGATGACCCCAGCGAGGTCACGGAAGCAAGCGTGGCGCCGGCGGAGGCACCGGTTGCGGCGGTGCCAGCGCCGCCGGTGAAGAAGCCCGTCATGGGGACGGCGGCCTCGGCGCGCGCGGCAGCGGCGGCGGAGAGAACCATGCCGGTCGTGGCGGCGGTGCCTGCGACGGCGGCGAAGTGCTTGCGGGCGGGCGCCTCTGCGTCGGCGTAGATGGTCAGGGTTGGGTGACCCTCGTTGTACTTGTAGTAGCCGCGCGCGACGGAGACGAGACCGGAGTAGTGGTAGGAAATGATGGTATCGGCAAGCTGGAGTGCGTCCTCGCGCGCGAGGGTGCCGATGAAAGCGCCGTCGACGTAGGCCGACACGGAACGATGGCCGAGGAAGCGGCGGGCGCGCAGCGTGACGAGGAAGTGCTGGGGCTCGCGCGGGTAGGACGCCAGCGACGTGGGAATGCCCTGGACGGGAATGCCGACGCCGCCATCGAGCATGGCCCAGCGCACGGCGGGCGGGTTGTTCGCCGGCACGCACAGACCGGGAGCGGGCAGGACGACGGAGGCGAGCGGCCAGCCGTTGTCGTCGAGAGTCAGGCGCGCGGAGACCTCGGGGGACAGTCCGGCGCCGAGGATCCAGTCGAGTTCGGTGTACTCGGCAGAGTCGTGGGCGTCGATGGTGCCGATCTGGACGCCGTCGTGGCGGACGGTAAGCCCCACGGTGTCATCCGCAGACGCGGAGGGGGTGCCCAAAATAACGGAGATGGTTCGCACGTCTGCGGAGCCGAGAAGATTAGCGAAAACCTCGGCGTCGATGCCGTTGATGGGCAGCGTGCGGGCAGCACCAAAGCCGTGGTCAGGGACCACATACGGAGTATGACTCATAACTAACTGCCTTTGGGTTGGTGCGTAGACGACGCGGGAGAGAGGAACCACGTCTTATCTTTTGAGACTTTACGCCAATTTTTGGGTATTTTCTAATCTTTCTCAGGCTTGAAAAGTGGAAAGAACAGCTCGGTGTTATACGTAATACCACGCGACGCCGGCGAAAACCAAGAGCAGTATAAGTGCGGCAACGAGCCACCAGATCCACGTGCGTGACGTGTCCGCGGTGGGAGTACCGAGGTCCGCGTTGCGGGGGCCTTGCGCGGCGAGGAAGGTGGTGGTCTCAAACGAGCTCGCCGCGTCCTGGTGTGGGGAGGCAGGCGAGACGTGCGTGGGGTCGAACTCCGCGGGCGCGGCGTAGAGGGTGAGTGTGCGCTCGTCGCGGCGCGGGGCGTAGTAGGCGCGGGCGACGGCGATGACGCCGTGCTCGCGGTGCGCCACGATGGTGGAGTGTAGGCGCGCGGCCGCTGCATCGGGCAAACGCCCCGCGAGGTGATTGCCCAGGTAGACCTCGACGCCGCCATCAGGCAGCGCGCGTAGGCGGGTGAGCAGCTGCAGGCGCGAGCGCTTGTCGATGCCGATATCGTCCGGGAGGTCCATGAGCGTCACGGCGTCCGCAGGCGAGCCGGGTGGCAGGAGCGTCCACGCCTGGGCCGGCGGGTTGTTTGCGGGCAGAAGAAGACCTGGGCGGGGCAAGCGCAACGCGGCGGAAGAGGCGAGGCCGTCGACCGTGATGCGGGCGGTGACCTCCGGGGTAAAGCCCTGGTCCAGGAGCCAATCGAGTTCGGGGTATTCGGCGCGGTCGGCGGCGGGGAGGAGGCCTAAGGGGGCATCGGCAAGCTGGGCTCGGAGCGCGTGGGGCGTGGCGTGGAGGGTGACCGGCAGGTCTTGGGTGCCGGAAAGCCGCGCGAGGGTAGGGCCATGGAGCTCGTGGAGAGCGATGGACCGGATGGCCCCCAGCCCCGTCGCGGGAATTGTGTACGTGTCCGCCATGGCGCCCCTTTCCTTTTATGCCAGGATAACCGGGGCGCTAGGCGGGGCGGAAATTACGCGAGGGCGCGGTTGACGGCGGACGTCATGGCGCGCAGCGACGCGGTGGTAGTGGACCCGGCGATGCCGACGCCCCAGATTTTGGAGCCGTTGACATCGGCGGCGACGTAGCAGGCAGCCTCGGCGTCGTCGCCGGCGGTGCGGGCCTGCTGGGAGTACTCGATGACCTCAAAGTCGATGCCGAGGGACTCCAGCGCGTTCGCGTAGGCGGCGATGGGGCCGTTGCCGGTGCCGGTAATGGACTTCTTCTCACCGTTGTAGATGACGTCGACGTTGAGCGTGGTGTCCGCGTCCGGGGTCTCCGCGTTCTTGATGGAGGCGGAGACCTGCTCGAGCGGGGTGGTGCGATCCAGGTACTCGGTCGCGAAGATGTCCCACATGTTCTTGGAGTTGACCTCGCCGCCCTCGGAATCCGTGACTTCCTGGACGACGGCGGAGAACTCGCCCTGCATGGCGCGCGGCATGTTGATGCCGTGGTCCGTCTTCATGATGTAGGCGACGCCGCCCTTGCCGGACTGGGAGTTGACGCGAATGACGGCCTCGTAGTCGCGGCCCACGTCCTTCGGGTCGATGGGCAGGTACGGGACCTCCCACGTGGTCTCGCGCAGCTCGTCCCAGGAGACCTCGGTGTTGATGGCGCCGGGGCGGACCTCGTTGGCCAGGGCGTCGAGGCCCTTGTTGATGGCGTCCTGGTGGGAGCCGGAGAAAGCGGTGAAGACGAGGTCGCCGCCGTAGGGGTGGCGCTCGGGCACGCGCAGCTGGTTGCAGTACTCCACCGTCTCGCGGATGGTGGGCAGGTCGGAGAAGTCGATCTGCGGGTCGACGCCCTGGGTGAGCATGTTGAGGCCCAGGGTGACCAGGTCGACGTTGCCGGTGCGCTCGCCGTTGCCGAACAGGCAGCCTTCGATGCGGTCGGCGCCAGCCAGGTAGGCCAGCTCGGCGGAGGCGACGCCGGTGCCGCGGTCGTTGTGCGGGTGCAGCGAGAGGATGATGGAGTCGCGCTTTTCCAGGTTGCGGTGCATCCACTCGATGGAGTCCGCGTAGATGTTGGGCGTGATCATCTCGACCGTGGACGGCAGGTTGATGATCATGGGGTGCTCGGGCGTGGCGTCCATGATGTCTACGACGGCGTCGCAGACCTCCTTGGCGAAAGACAGCTCGGTGCCGGTGTAGGACTCCGGGGAGTATTCCCAGCGCCAGTTGGTGTCCGGGTAGTCCGCGGCGATGGTCTTAATCAGCGTTGCGGCGTCCGTGGCCAGCTTCTTAATGGCCGCCTTGTCCTTGCGGAAGACGACGCGACGCTGCAGCTTGGACGTCGAATTGTAGAAGTGCACGATGACGTTCTTCGCGCCCGCGCAGGCCTCGAAGGTGCGGCGGATGAGGTGCTCGCGGGCCTGAACGAGGACCTGGATGGTGACGTCGTCCGGAATCTTGTTCTGCTCGATGATCTCGCGCACGAAGTTGAAGTCCGTCTGGGACGCGGACGGGAAGCCGACCTCGATCTCCTTGTAACCCATCTTGAGCAGCAGGTCGAACATGCGGTGCTTGCGCTGCGGGCTCATCGGGTCGATGAGTGCCTGGTTGCCGTCACGCAGGTCGACCGCGCACCACTGCGGGGCGTGGGTGATTTTCTTCGACGGCCAGGTGCGGTCTGGCAGGTCGATGACCTCTACTTCCTGCTCGAAGGGCAGGTAGCGGTGAAACGGCATCGAGGAGCCGCGCTGCTTATTCCAGGCGGGCTGGCCGTCGCGCGCCGGGCCGGCCGGGGTCGTGATTTCGCGGGGTGCAGAGATGTATGCGTCATTCGGGGACATGGCTTGAATCCTATCGGTTGAAAGGTGTGGGGGAGGCCGGCGCGGCGAAATATCCGCGACGGGCGCCGGCCCCACAAGGATTAAGGGCCTAAATCCCGCCGCGGCCGATAAGGAGAAGGCGCGCGATCGTCATGTGACGCAGACTACCCTACGTTTCACGTCGTGGCAAGAAATCTCACGTAGTGAGATGATCGAGAAGCGGGTAAAGTGCCTGGGGTGACGATCGAGGCGACAGGAACCCAAGGGGGCATCGGCAAGCGCGGCTGGATGGATGCGGCGGCGCTGGCTGGCGTGCTGACGGTGCTGCGCGTGGCCGTGCTTGCGGTGCTCGCGGCGGCGAATGGCAAGCCGCTGGGGGAGCAGCTCGTGGCGTGGGACGCGCAGCACTACCTGCGGATTGCCTCCGAAGGCTACGCGCAAGAGGAATCCTTCGCCTTCTTCCCGGCGTTCCCGCTGCTGCTGCGGGTGTTGGGTGGCTCGGCGGCGGCGGGCATCGCGCTCAACGTCGTGTTGACGGTGGTGATGACCGCGGGCGTTATGGCGCTCGCGCAACGCAGGGGCGCCGGGCGCGCCGGGCAGCTGGCCGCCGCGGCGGTCGTGACGAGCGCGCCTCTGTCCATCGTGTTCACCATGCCGTATACGGAGGCACTCTTTGGGGCTTTGGCGTTTTGGGCGCTCGTGGCGCTCGTCGACCGGCGGTGGCTGACCGCCGGCGCGATGGTCTGCGCGCTGGGCCTCGTGCGACTCACGGCGGTACCACTCGTGGCGGCGTTCTTCGTCTACGTCGTGTGGGCCGCGCGCCGGGAGTGGCGCGCCTGGGTGGGCGTCGCGGTCTCCCCGTTGGGCCTGCTGGGGTTCCTCATCTGGGCCAACGCGCACCTGCCGCGCGGCTACTTCGCGCTGCAGCGGGAGAATTGGCATTCCGAGTTCGACATGGGGTTGGCCACGGCACGCTGGGTCTGGAACACGCTCACCTCGGGCGATAACGTGGGCTATCTGCTCGCCACGTGCGTTATTATCGCAGCGCCCGTGTGCCTGGCGCTCGCGTGGCGGCGCCTGGATCCGCCCGTGTGGCTCTTCGCAGCGGCGCTCGAGGCCAATATTTTGCTTTCCGATGGCCTCATGCACTCGCGCCCGCGCCTGCTGCTGCCCGCCGCCCTCGTGCTCATGCCGTGGGCTGTGTGCGCGGTGCGTTTACTGCGCCCGGCGGTGGCCTGGACTCTGGTGGGCGCGTGGGCACTCCTCGGGGCGTGGGTGAGCGCCTACATGCTGGTGGTTTTCGAGTGGGCTATTTAACTGAGCTCTGAGCTGGCCTAGGCCCGACCGGCACGCGCGCGAGCACGATGGTCGCGAGAATCATCACTGCGAGCGCGGTGGCCATGACTGCCCAGCCCGCGGCGGAGGACACGGAGAATTTCTCGCCGAGCACCCAGTAGCTCATGCCGAAGGCGAGGATGGGCTCCGCGATGGTCATCGCGGGCAGCGAGTGCGTGAGCGGCCCGGCGTGGAAGGAATACTGCTGAACCACCGTGCCGGTGCCCGCGAGCGCGATGAGCGCGTAGAGATGCCACGAGGTGAGCAGGCTGCTGATGCCCCCGTGGGTGAGCTCGGTTGTCGCCCCCTTCGCCAGCAACGCGACGTAGCCATAGATGATGCCGCAGGCGGTGCCGAAGGCCAGCGCCCGGTATTTGTGCCACTGCACGCCCGCGATGGCTAAGCCGATGAGCAGGACCGCGCCGACGAGGAGGGCTGGCCACCAGTCCGACCACGTGGGATTATCCTCGCCAGCCTGGGGGCGACCGTAGAGGACGAGGATGCCTACGGCGAGGGTGAGTGCCACGCACCAGAAAATCTCGTGACCCGGCATGCGGCGCTTGGAGTACCACGCGGATAGGGGCAGTGTGAACATGAGGGAGAGCACGAGCACGGGCTGCACGACGAGGAGGGTACCGAAAGCGAGCGCGATGAGTTGGAGGGCATAGGCAAGCACGGCAGCGCCGGTGCCTACCCACCACAACGGATTGCCCATGGCGGTGCGCATGACCGCCCCGGAGGCCTCGAGTGCGATACGGTGGCGGATGACGGTGCCCCATGCGACGACGATCGCCGACGCCAAGGCGAAGAATACGGCGATAACGTTGTGTAACACCCGCCCCACGCTACCCGATCCGCAGACCGCGTCCGGTGTGACGCATTTATATGCACGTCATGTTTCTAATCGCGCGGGAAAACGTTAGTCTGGAGAAGTTGACTACTAGGCAACAGGTATTCGTGGCGCTCACGCGCCGCGGACGCGAGGAATTCGAGTTAGGAAGGCGGCAGGAGTTTCAGTGGCCCTGATCGTACAGAAATACGGTGGTTCGTCCCTCGAGAGCGCCGAGCGCATTCGCGCCGTCGCGGAGCGCATCGTGGCGACGAAAAAGCAGGGCCACGACGTCGTCGTGGTCTGCTCCGCCATGGGTGATACCACCGATGACCTGCTGGACCTCGCGGCGCAGGTCAACCCCGTCCCGCCGCAGCGCGAGATGGACATGCTGCTCACTGCCGGCGAGCGCATCTCCAACGCGCTCGTCGCCATGGCCGTCGAGTCTCTCGGCGCGCACGCGCAGTCGTTCACTGGCTCGCAGGCGGGCGTGCTCACCACCGAGCGTCACGGCAACGCGCGCATTGTGGACGTGACGCCGGGCCGTATTACGGAAGCCCTCGAAGCGGGCCAGATCTGCATCGTCGCCGGCTTCCAGGGCGTCAACAAGGACACGCGCGACGTTACGACGCTGGGCCGTGGCGGTTCCGATACCACCGCGGTCGCGCTGGCCGCCGCCCTAAACGCCGACGTCTGCGAGATCTACTCCGACGTCGATGGCGTGTACACGGCCGACCCGCGCATCGTGCCCAACGCCCGCAAGCTGGAGAAGCTCTCCTTCGAGGAGATGCTCGAGATGGCGGCCGTTGGTTCCAAGATTCTCGTCCTGCGCAGCGTCGAGTACGCCCGCGCATTCAACGTTCCCTTGCGAGTTCGCTCGTCTTATTCAAATGACCCCGGCACGCTCATTGCCGGTTCGATGGAGGATATTCCTGTGGAAGAAGCAGTACTGACTGGTGTCGCTACCGATAACTCTGAGGCTAAGGTGACGGTGCTGGGCATCCCGGACCGCCCGGGCGAGGCCGCCAAGGTCTTCCGCGCCGTCGCGGATGCCGAGATCAACATCGACATGGTGCTCCAGAACGTCTCCTCCCTGGAGAACGGCACCACGGACATCACCTTTACCTGCCCACGCGCTGACGGCCCGCGCGCGATGGAGCTGCTTACCAAGCTCAAGGCCGAGGGCGGCTGGACCAACATCCTGTACGACGACCAGGTGGGCAAGGTCTCCCTCGTCGGCGCCGGCATGAAGTCCCACCCGGGTGTCACCGCAGACTTCACCGAGGCCCTGCGCGACGTGGATGTCAACATGGAGCTCATCTCCACCTCGGAGATCCGCATTTCTGTGCTCACCCGCGAGTCCGACCTCGACAAGGCCGCCCAGGCCCTGCACGAGAAGTTCCAGCTCGGCGGCGACGAGGTTGCCACTGTCTACGCCGGTACCGGCCGCTAAAGGACGAATAATTCTCCGGTGCGCGACGTCGTACCGGATACACCCCGGGTCTACGACCCACCTCAAAGGAGACTTTTTACCATGACCACTGTTGCAGTTGTAGGCGCCACCGGCCAGGTCGGCCGCGTCATGCGTTCCATCCTCGAAGAGCGTAATTTCCCGGCAGACAAGGTCCGCTTCTTCGCCTCCTCGCGCTCGGCGGGCCAGGAGCTTGAGTTCCGCGGCGAGAAGATCGTTGTGGAAGACCTCGCCCAGGTGACCGAGGAGTCCGTCGCGGACGTCGACATCGCGCTCTTCTCCGCGGGCGGCGCCACCTCCAAGCAGTGGTCCCCGGTCTTCGCGGCCGCCGGCGCAACCGTCGTGGATAACTCCTCTGCGTTCCGTAAGGATCCGGACGTCCCGCTCATCGTCTCCGAGGTCAACCCGCAGGACGCGCAGAACCCGCCGAAGGGGATTATCGCGAACCCGAACTGCACGACCATGGCTGCCATGCCGGTGCTCAAGGTGCTTGATGATGCCGCCGGGCTGCAGCGCCTGCACATCTCCTCCTACCAGGCAGTCTCCGGTTCCGGACTGGCCGGCGTGGAGACGCTGGCCAAGCAGGTCGCCGAGGTCGGTGACCGCAACGTCGAGCTCGCCCACGACGGCTCCGTGCTCGCCCCGGAGGAGCTCGGCCCCTACGTCGCGCCCATCGCGTACAACGCGCTGCCGTTCGCGGGCAACCTCGTCGATGACGGCTCCGAGGAGACCGACGAGGAGCAGAAGCTGCGCAATGAGTCCCGCAAGATCTTGGGCCATCCGGAGCTGAAGGTCGCGGGCACCTGCGTGCGCATTCCGGTCTTTACCGGCCACACGCTCACCATCCACGCCGAGTTCGACAAGGCGATTACCCCGGACCAGGCCCGCGAATTGCTTGCCGATGCCCCTGGCGTCAAGGTCGTCGACGTCCCTACCCCGCTCGCTGCCGCCGGCATCGACGAGTCTCTGGTCGGCCGCATTCGCCAGGACCAGTCCGTGGACAACAACAAGGGGCTCGTCCTCGTTGTCGCGGGCGACAACCTGCGCAAGGGCGCTGCACTCAACACGATTCAGATTGCGGAGCTGCTCGTCTAAGCGTGCATATCGAATGGCGAAGGCCGCGGTCCCTGTGGGGACCGCGGCCTTTGCTATAGGGGGTGATTAGTGAGTGGCAGGTTTGTTGCCGTGCGCAGCGCCGAAGTCGAGGTCATCGGACGTGACTGAATTGGAGCTGGCGGTGGAGGGGGCATCGGAAGGCTCGGTGTCGACGGCAACCGGCTTGGTGTGCTGGACGTAGGTGACAGTGGGTTCTGGATCTTCACGGTCGTAATCGAGGTCAGCATCGGCTTCGAGCTCCTCGTGAATCTCGTCTGCGACGACGGCTACGAACTCGGTGGTCTCCATGTTGGAGCCGGCCGCCAGCTTCGACAGCTCGCGCTCATTCTTCTTGGTGAAACGCTTGCGCGGGTCCAGACGACGCTGCACCAGAACGCGCGCGCGGAGGCGGCGCTTGGTTTCCTTGCGCATCGGGCCCAAGTTCTTCAGCCAGTAGGCCGAGAGCACGGCAATCATCAGGATGCCCAAGTAGCCGAGAATCGGGTAGACGAAAGCGACCAAGTCCTTAAAGCCTACAAACGACAGGCCGAAACCGATGATGCAGGAGACGGCATAGACCGGGTAGAAGCGCTTGGGGTTGTTGCGCGTTAGGCGCTTGCCTAACGCGTAGAACATACCGATGGCAGTGTTGAAGACCATGCCGTAGATGATGAACGTCATCACGTAGCCCAAGGCCGGATTGATGGTGTTAATGAGCTCGAGCACCGGCATGTCAGCGTGCATGACCTGCGGGGCAACAATGTAGAGGGCGACGACAAGCAAGGTCATCATGATGAAGAAGACGATGCCGCCGAATGCACCGCCCAAGCCAACGGCGCGGTTATCGAGGAAGTTGCCGCCGATGACGATGGACATGGACACCGCCGTCATAATGGTCAGGCCGGTGTAGTTGAGCGAAGAGATCCACCATGTAGGCAGCGGCGAGGATACGTTGGACGAGGCGAAGTCATTCATTGCGCCGAAATCGATGTCGTTCGTGGCAATGGCGTAGATGGTGGTACCCAGCACGAAGAGGATGATGAACGGGGTAATCGCGCCGATGACCGTCGTGACGCGGTCGACGTCGAGGAGGCCGACGAGAAGCACGAGGACGAGCATGACCACGGCGCCGACCCAGATGGGGACGGCAGGGAACTGCTGCGAAATATTCGAGCCGCCACCGGCGAACATGACAAAGCCGATGGAAAAGAGCGTCACAATGGTCGCCCAGTCGAGGATCTTGGAGATGATCGGGTTCGAGACTTCTTCGAAGACGGCGGTGTGCTCATTGGCCTGGAAATAGGAGCCCAGCTGGAGGGTCGCCACGCCGGTAATCAGCACGAGAAGTGCGGTGAGCGCGACGCCCGCAAGCCCCCAGTTACCGAAAGCAACGAAGTACTGGAGGGCCTCTTGGCCCGAGGCGAAGCCCGCACCAACGATGACACCGATAAACGCCATGGAGATCGCCATTGCGCGTTTGAACATGAGGGAGTTTCTCTCTATCTCATGCGTGCCGGGGCCAGCGTTCTAGTGGTTGCGGCCCCGGGTCGACTATCGATTTTGCACGCATGTCTTCCCTCCACGATACGTGCGTTTTTGTGAACTAGCTCCATTGACATGTGAGCGTTGTAACTAATTCACTCGCGAAATAAGACGCCAGAAATGCGGCTGGCTAGTACAAACGGACGCTAAGTAACTAGTTTGTAACGATTGGTGGGGAGCAGCCGCCCGCTATTTTCCTGCGCCGTCGATGAGATCCTTGCGTGCGCGGGCGACGCGAGAGCGGATGGTGCCTACGCGGACGCCGGAAATCTTGGCGGCTTCCTCGTAGGTATAGCCCAGGACCTGGGTGAGGATGAGGGCTTCGCGGCGGTCCTCCGGGAGGGCATCGATAAGCGCACGGGCGTCGATCCATTCGGACCAGGCGGCGGAGGATTCGCCGGTGGACGCGCCAGCGGCGGCGTCCTCGTATTGGGTGGCGGACTTGCGGGGACGCGCCATGTCGTGCCGGATGTTGTCCACCCATACGCGTCGGGCGAGGGAGAGCAGCCAGGTGCGCGCGGAGGAGCGGGCGGCGAAGCGGGGGAGTGCGCTCATGACTCGCAAATACGTTTCTTGCGTAAGATCGTCAGCGATTTCCGGTCCGCCGAGGTGGGCGATGAGCCGCCACACGTCATCTTGGGTGGCGCGGATGAACTCCGTGAGAGCTGTGCGGTCGCCACGGCCGGCCTTGAGGGCCAGGTCGGTGACGCGTGTGTCATCAGCTTCGGAGTGGTGTTTCACCCGCTTTAATCTACCAGCTGCGGGCAACCTATTAATTACCTGTCATTGGTTGCACTCTCCTATTAACAGCGCTATTCTATGGGTATCCCATGATTAATAATTTCGTCCGAAAGATTTCGGGCGAGTAATCCCAAGGAAGAAGGCAGACACCATGTCCGACCTCGATAAGATCCTCACCCAGGGCGAGCGCCCGGCGGCACAACCCGGCGAGTCCACCACCCGCGCGTCCGGCCAGCCCGTGCCGAGCGAGAACACCTCCATTACCGCTGGCCCGCAGGGCCCGGTTGTGCTCAACGACTCCCACCTCATTGATAAGCTCGCGCACTTTAACCGCGAGCGCGTCCCGGAGCGTACCCCGCACGCCAAGGGCCACGGCGCCTTCGGCGAGCTGCACGTCACCGAGGATGTCTCCCAGTACACCAAGGCCAAGCTCTTCCAGAAGGGCACCGTGACCCCGATGGTGGGCCGTTTCTCCACCGTCGCCGGCGAGCAGGGCTCCCCGGATACCTGGCGCGACGTCCACGGTTTCGCGCTGCGTTTCTACACCGAGGATGGCAACTACGACATCGTGGGTAACAACACCCCGGTGTTCTTCCTCCGCGACGGCATGAAGTTCCCGGACTTCATCCACTCCCAGAAGCGCCTCGGTTCCTCCGGTCTGCGCGACGCGGACATGCAGTGGGACTTCTGGACCCGAAACCCGGAGACCGCCCACCAGGTCACCTACCTCATGACCGACCGTGGTACCCCGAAGACCACCCGTCACCAGGACGGCTTCGGCTCCCACACGTTCCAGTGGATTAACGAAGAGGGCCAGGCATTCTGGGTGAAGTACCACTTCAAGACCCGCCAGGGCTGGGAGAATTTCACGGACGATGAGGCCGCCATGATGGCTGGCCGCAACGCCGACTATCACCGCCAGGATCTCTACGAAGCCATCGAGCGCGGCGACTACCCCATCTGGGACGTCAAGGTCCAGATCATGCCCATGGCTGAGGCGGAGGACTACCGCTGGAACCCGTTCGATCTGACCAAGGTCTGGTCCCAGAAAGATTACCCGCTCATTTCGGTGGGCTACTTCGTGCTCAACCGCAACCCGCGCAACTTCTTCGCGCAGATTGAGCAGCTCGCACTCGACCCGTCCAACCTGGTCCCGGGCGTGGGCCTGTCCCCGGACAAGATGCTCCAGGCGCGCGTCTTCGCATACTCGGACCAGCAGCGCTACCGTATCGGCACCAACTACCGTCAGCTGCCGGTGAATCAGCCGCTCAACAAGGTCAACACCTACGAACACGAGGGCTCCATGTCCTTCCTGTTCAACGCGCCGGAGGAGCCCGTGTACTCCCCGAACCGTTTTGATAAAGGCAACGGCTACCTCGATGACGAGGAGGTCAACATCCGCGAGGGTGCGCACGAGGCACAGGATGCCCCGGATATGTACATCAACCCGGATCCGCACGGCGCGGATCTCACCCGCGCGGGTTACGTGAAGCACCGCGACGATGATGACTTCATGCAGCCGGGCATCCTCTACCGCGAGGTCCTCGACGATGAAGGCCGTGAGCACCTCGTCACCAACATCACGAACGCGATGGTGGGCGTCCACCCGGAGACCGAGGAGCGCGTCTACGAGTACTTCACGAACGTCGACCCGGAGCTCGGCCGCCGCGTGCGCGAGGTCTTCGCGACCAAGAAGTAACGGCGCGCCTGACCGGCCGCGTCCCCGCTGGTCGATAGGTTAAAGGGCATGAAACTCCGTGCCCTCCTGTTATCCCTCCTGCTCGTCCTGCCCCTTGCCGTAGGGGCAGGACTGCAGGCATTTTTCGGCTGGCGTGCCGATGCCCCCGCGGCAGCGCCGCAGAGCGCCCCGGGGACGGCTGAGGCAGCGCGGGCGGCATCGGAAGCACGGGCGCAGGCCGGGTTCCTGGAGACCGGGACAGGACAGCTTACGGATGGCACGGGCAAGCTCGTGGAGGGGGCCAAGCCGCTGGGGGAGGGCGTTGATTCTGCGAAGAAGGGCGCGGATGATTTGGCCGCGGGACTCACTCAGTTGCAGTCCGGCACGGGACAGCTGGGCGATGGCGCGACGAGGATCGCGGACGGCGTGGGTACGGCCGTGGACAACATTGTGGGCGTCAACGCGGTGCGCGGGCAGATTATCGCTGCGATTGACTCGACGCTCGCGGATCTCAAGGGCAATAATTCCGCAGATGCGCGCGCGATCAAGGGGCAGCTCACGGATTTGAAGGCGCAGGCGCAGAACTTTGAACTCGATGCGAACGTGGCAGCACAGCTCACTGAGCTGAAGAAGGGCTCGCGCGACCTCGCCAACCAGTTGGCCGTCTCTGGCTACGATTATCACGACGGCGTGTACACGGCGACGCAGGGCGCGAACGATCTCGCGGCCGGCCTAGGGGAGCTGCAGAAGGGCACGGACGAGGCGCTCTCGGGCGTGGATGAACTCGACTCGGGCGCCCAGCGCCTGCAGACGATGGCAGAACAGAACTCCGCCAAGATCGACGCCGTGCAGAAAGCCATGCCTGCTCCGGCCGCGCACTCCGCGCCCGCCGTGGCACTCGACCCGCGGCTCGCAGTGCTGCTCTCCGCGCTCACGCTGCTGGGCGGCGCGGGTATGGGCGTGTACTGGGCCGCGGCCGCGCGTGCCGGGGCGCGCGTGTGGCACGTCCTTCTACTGGGCACCCTGGGGCTTACGATCACGGCCACGGCGGGTCTGGCACTCTTTGTGCTCCCCGCGCTCGACGGCGCCTCCCTGGCTGCCGCGGCGCCTGCCGTGGGGCTTGCCGCTGGTGTCTTCGTCCTGGCCACCCTGGCTGGCGCCGTCGCCACGCGCGTGCTCATCGCCGCTACCGGGATTGGCTGGGGTCTTAGCCTCGCTGGCGTGGGCGGACTGGCGCAGCTGCTGCTCACCGGCTGGGTCTGGAAGGCCGGTATCACGGGCGCGGCGCTCGTAGCGGCCAATCTCTTTCCGTTGGCCTGGGCGACATCGGGTGTTGCGGTCGCCATCAACGGTGGCGATGCGGCCTTGCAATGGACCGCTGTGGGTGTGCTTGCGGTGATAGTGTGCTGCGGAATCGCTGTGAGCCGCGCCGTGCGACCTGTGCAAACGGCGGTGGTGACGAACGATGAGTAGTTCCTTCTGGACACAAGGAAGCGTGACCTGAAAACGAGTAGGTTTCCCTCCCTAGGGGTGCTACTATTATGGATGCTCACGTAAGCCCGCTTAGGGGGCGGGCGCGCAGTGCTGTGGCGCTGCAAGTGAGTGATAGGGAATAGGGACGACGCGGTAGCTGTAGGGGCGCCGCGTCGTTTCCCCGTTTTCGGCTGTACGGTGGGGCTATGGCTTCTACCCCCTCCACCGGCCGTGGTTCGTGGTCCGTCGGGCATACGGGCGTCAATGCACCCGATATTAAAACCACGCAGGGCACCGCCGCCGAGGTCGCGGTGTTCTTCGCGACGCTCACGCCGCGCCGCCGGGCGCACGGCGAGCTCCTCGCCTAGATCTTTGAAAGCGCTACCGGGGTCACCGGCGTGCTGTGGGGCCCGTCCATGGTGGGCTACGGGGAAGCGCATTACCGCTACGCCACCGGCCGCGAGGGCGATACGTTCCGCGTGGGGTTTGCCCCGCGCAAGGCTAAGCTCAGCCTCTACGGACTCCAGGACGCCCCGCGCTGGGAGGAGCTGTCCGCGCGCCTCGGGAAGTTCACCACTGGTGCGTCGTGCGTCTACGTCAATAAGCCGGAAGACATTGATCTGGAGGCACTTGCTGAGCTCATCGCGGACGCGTGGGTCGCGGGCGTGGCGGGTGAAAAATAAAAATCCGGCTAGTCGAAACTAGCCGGATTGAGATGGTCGGGATAACAGGATTTGAACCTGCGACCTCTTCGTCCCGAACGAAGCGCGCTACCAAACTGCGCCATATCCCGGTCGCCCGCTCTAAGCGGTACTGGGATACCTTATCTCACACCCTGAACAAACAACAAAACGGCAGGTTAATCCACTTCGGTGATGCGAATGAGTGTGGCGGACGGGCGGCAGAAGACGCGGAAGGGCACGAACTTGGACTGGCCCAGGCCGTTGGAGACGTGCATTTTCATTGGCCCGAAATCGTGGAGGCCTTGGACGCGGGCGCGGTCGATGCCGCAATTGGTCACGATGGCGTGCGAGCCCGGCAAGCACAGCTGACCGCCGTGGGTGTGACCGGACAGGGAGAGCTGGTAGCCATCGGCGGCGAAACGCTCGAGGACGCGGGGCTCTGGGGCGTGGAGGAGCGCAAGGGCGAGGTCCGCGTCCTCATTGGGGGTGCCGGCGATTTCTGCGTAGTCGTCGAGGTCATGGTGTGGATCGTCCACGCCGGCGGCGGCGAGGCGTACGTCGCCCACCTTGAATTCGTGGCGTGCCTGGTTGGCGTCGCGCCAGCCGTGCTCGATAAACGCCGCGCGCATGCCCTGCCAGGGCAGATCGACGTAGGAGGGCGTGTTCTTTTTGCCGATGAGGTAATTACACGGGTTAGGCAAGCGCGGCGCCCAGTAATCGTTCGTGCCGAAGCAGAACAGGCCAGGGCGGGCGAGTAGCGGCCCAAGCGCGCGCAGTACGTCAGGCACGGCGCGTTCGTCCGAGAGGTTATCGCCGGTATTGATGACGAGGTCTGGGTCGAGGGCGTCGAGAGCCGAGACCCACGCGATCTTGCGCTCTTGACCCGGAATCATGTGCAGGTCGCTGATGTGCAGCAGCTTGAACTCGCGGGCACCCCGTAGGGTGCCCTTGGGTAGCAACGGCACCGTGATGTCCTTGAGTTCGAAGCGGGAGGTTTCACGGTAGGCGAGCGCCAGCGTGCCCAGTCCGGCAGCGATGGTGGCTGCTGCGGCGGCGGCGAGGGTGCCTGCAATTGCTGAATTCTTCACGGCCTTAACCCTACCTGGCGTCCCCAGACGCGTAGATTGGATGGCATGAGTCAGTTGAAAGAAACCATCCGCGCCGACCTGAAGACCGCCATGAAGGCCCGTGAAAAGGAGCGCACGAGCGCCATCCGCTCGTTGCTCGCCGCCATCCAGGCCGAGGAAACGAATGGTGCCCGCCACGATCTTACCGACGAGGACGTACTCAAGGTCATCGCCCGCGAGATTAAGAAGCGCCGCGAGTCCGCAGAGGTCTACGCCGAGAACGGCCGCCCAGAACTCGCTGAGGCCGAGCTTGTCGATGTCCCCTTCTTCGAGGCTTACCAGCCCGCACAGCTCTCGGACGACGAGGTCACGGCCCTCGTTGACGAGGCCGTCGCCGAGGTCGAGGCCGAGAAGGGCGAGCCTGCCTCCATGAAGCTCATGGGTGGCGTCATGAAGGCTGCCAACGCCAAGGCCGCCGGCCGCGTGGACGGCAAGCGGCTTTCCGATGCCGTCAAGGCACGCCTGCAGGGCTAGTTCTGCAGCGCCAGCTCGCCGCTGGAATGGCTTAAAGCCCGCGGGAGAATTAGAGATTCTCCCGCGGGCTTTGTGTACTTAGCTGCCTCGCCGGAGCTCACCTCCATGGGGCTCACGCTCAGGGAGACGAGCTGGAGCACGGTGATGAGGGCACCGCTCACGAGCCGAAGAGGAAGCGCGCCGAGGATCGCCAACGCCCACCCCGCGGTGGGCGGGACGGGCGTGAAACGAACGGAGCGTGAGAGCCAGCGTTAGAGGCCGAAGGCATTGCGGACGCTGTCCGCGAGGTCGTTGAACTGCTGCTCGAGGTTGGGGACAGCTGGCGCCGCAGGCGCGGCCGGCGCGGCGGGCACGTTGGCCGCGTTCGCAGCCGCCCCGCCGGTTCCCTCGGCGCGCCACGAGCCGCTCGTGGGCGCGGCGGCGCCGGTGCCGTCAGAGACCTGCAGCGTGACTTCGGCGCCCTTCTTCAGGCCGCCGGCGGGCTTGAGCGCGCGCACGACCTGGCCGTAGCCCACGCCCATCCCAGGCACTCGATTGACCTTGACGCTGTAGCCCTTGGACTCCAGCGTGCGGCGAGCCTCGGCCTCGGACTTATTCTTCAGTCCATCGAGCGTCGCGTCGCCGGACGTGCCCTTGTCGTAGGCATTGTTGTAACCGGGGAGGGCACCCACGCCAAGCTGGCTTGCGAGCTCGAAGTAGGTCGCGGCCGGTTCCTTGCCGCCAAAGAGATCGCCCCAGCCACACTGGCGGACGGGGCCGGTGCAGAGCGGGGTGGTCGTTGTGCCGTCGTTATAGATGTAGGGTGCCGCGGACCACTTCGAGGTAAAGCCCAAGAAGGCGGAGGACTGGTTGGACTCAGTCGTACCGGTCTTCGCCGCGGTGGTGCCGCTGAAGCCGTAGGCGCGCGCCGAGTCGGCCGCAGTGCCCTTGACGGCGTCTTGGCTGAGCGCATTCGACAGGGCATCGGCCACGTCCTTGTCGATGGCGCGCTCGCACGGGGTGGGGTCGAGGTAGACCTCGTTGCCGTCGCGGTCAGTGATTTTCTCGATGGGGTTTGGCTCGCACCACATGCCGCCGGACGCGATGGTTGCGCCCACGTTGGACAGCTCGAGCGGATTCACGGCCGTGGGGCCCAGCGTGTAGGAGCCCATGGAGGAATCTTTCGCGGTCTGGGCGATGGAGGAGTCCTCGCTAAACGAGCCGTCCTTGATGTAACTGCGCAGGCCCAGCTTGACCGAGGTGTCGACGATGGAGGACACGCCGAGCTGCTCTAGCATCTGCACGAACGTCGTATTCGGCGAGTAAGCGAGTGCGTCCTGCAACGTCATAGACGCCTGGTAGGAACCAGCGTTTTCGACGCAGTACTTGTCAGCCGGGCAATTCTGCGCGCCGCCGTGACCCAGGCCCGAGGCTTCGTAACGCGCCGGGACGGAGAGCTGATCCTTGATGCCGTACCCGGCCTCGAGACCGGCCGCCGCCGTGAAGATCTTGAAGACGGAGCCCGCGCCGTTGCCCACGAGGGAATACGGCTGCGGCAGGATCGTCTCGTAGTTGTCCTGGTCCAGGCCGTAGGTGCGCGAGGACACCATGGCAAGCACGTCGCGGTCATCGGCGGCGGGCTCGACGACGTTCATGACCTCGGCGACGCCAGGAGCGGTGGGCGAGGTCTGATCGCTTACTGCCTTCTTCGCGGCATCCTGTGCCTTCGGGTCGAGCGTCGTGGTGATGGTGTAGCCGCCACGCGCGAGCGAATCTACATCCAGGCCCTTGGCATCCAAGTACTCGAGTACATAGTCACAGAAGAAGCCCCGGTCGCCGGCGCCGATGCAGCCGTTGGTGAGCAGCGACGGCTCGGAATTCACGCCGAGCGGCTGTGCGGCGGCATCGTCAGCCTCGGCCTGCGAGATGTAGCCATTGGCGGCCATGGACTGCAGGACCGTATTGCGGCGCTCCGTGACGGCCTCCTCGTTGGTGTACGGGTTGAGGTACTCCGAGGACTGGACCATGCCGGCGAGCATGGCCGACTGTGGCAGCGTGAGGTCGCTGGCGTTTTCGCCGAAGTAGGTGCGTGCAGCGGCCTCGATGCCGTAGGCGTGGTTGCCGAAGGAGACGAGGTTCAAGTAGTTGGCGAGAATCTGCTCCTTGCTCAGTGTCTTGTCGATTTGCGTAGCCATGCGCATCTCGCGCAGCTTGCGGGCGACGGACTGCTCGGTGGCGGCCTGCTGATCCTCTTCGTCCTCGGCGGTGACGAGCAGCAGGTAATTCTTCACGTACTGCTGATCGAGCGTCGACGCGCCCTGGGACACGCCGCCGGCGAGGACGTTGGTGGCTACCGCACGGAAGTTGCCTTGGATGTCCACGCCTTCGTGGTCGTAGAAGCGGCGGTCCTCGATGGAGACGATGGCGTCCTTCATCGTCTGCGAGATCTTGTCAGGAGCGACGGGGTAGCGACGCTGCGTAAACAGGTACGCCATGTCCTCGCCGGTCGCGTCCTTGATAGTGGTCACGCCGGGCATGTTGGCGGCCTCGAGGTCGTTGATGTCAGACTCCATCGCCTCTTGCGTGCGCGCGATGGCGACGCCGCCCACACCGGCGACGGGCGCCATGGCGAGTGCGCAAAGAAGTCCTACGAGGGCGGTCGCGCAGACCATCTTCAACAGGGCCTTAATATAAGTCACCTTCCATACACTACGTTGCTTTCCTGTGAAGCGAAACGCGTAAGACCCCCCTAAAGTGTGACCTGTTAGACAACGTAAAGGCCCTGTGAATACACTTACCTGTGTTAGGTTCCCTGAATTTGTGCGGGTGGTGCCCCGCACGGTCTGCGTCTGGGTGCGCCCGCTCCCAGCGTAGACCCAACGTTGGAAGGAGCGCATCCCCTATGGCTGTCAGCGTGACAACTTCCCAGAATGTATCCGACTACGTCGAGCGCGGAGAGTGGGTTACCCAAGCTAAGTGTCGTAACGGAGATCCGGACGCCCTCTTCGTGCGCGGCGCGGAACAGCGCAAGGCCGCCGTTATCTGCCGCCACTGCCCGGTGCTCACCGAATGCCGCGCCGATGCGCTCGATAACCGCGTCGAGTTCGGCGTGTGGGGTGGCCTCACCGAGCGCCAGCGCCGCGCGCTCCTGCGTAAGAACCCGCACATCACCTCGTGGGCACAGTACCTAGCCGAGGGCGGCGAGCTCGTCGGCATTTAGCCTGCACCGAGCGTGCGGGAAAAGGTAGGATTGGCCCCATGACACAATGGGAATACGCCACCGCACCGGTGCTTACGCACGCCACCAAGCAGATCCTCGACACGTGGGGCGAGGACGGCTGGGAGCTCGTCACGATCACTCCCGGCATGAATCCGGAAAACGTCGTCGCTTACTTCAAGCGTCCGGTTGAGGAGGCTTAAATGAGCCACCTCGCGCGCCTTAAAGAACTCGGCTACTCCCTCCCGCCGGTGGCCAAGCCGCTTGCGTCCTATGTGCCTGCCACCCGCGTGGGCAACCAGGTCTGGACCTCCGGCCAGCTGCCTCTCGTCGACGGCGCCCTGCCCATCACGGGCAAGGTCGGCGGTGCAGTGACGTCCGAGCAGGCTGCCGATGCCGCCCGCACGGCCGTCCTCAATGCCCTTGCGGCCGTGGACGCCGAGGTAGGACTCGATAACGTCACCCGCGTCCTCAAGGTCGTGGGTTTTGTGGCCTCGGACCCGAACTTTGTGGAGCAGCCGGCCGTTATCAACGGCGCCTCGGACTTCATTGGTGAGCTTTTCGGCGAGGCGGGCAACCATGCTCGCTCGGCCGTCGGCGTTGCCGTCCTGCCTAAGGACGCACCGGTGGAAATCGAGCTTATTGTGGAAGTCAGTGCATAAGACGCGCTCGTTTGAGATAGGCTGAAAGACATGGAACATCCTGCATATAGTCAGCTGCGCCCCGTTACCCAATCCGTGGGCGTAGTTTTGTGCGATAACCCTTCATACACTGCTCTCGAGGGCACGAATACTTGGATCGTGCGTGCCCCTGAAGATGACCGCGCCATCGTGGTGGATCCGGGCCCAGAGGACGAGGGTCACCTTAACGTCGTCACCGCCAAGGCCGGCGAGGTAGCGCTCATCCTCATCACCCACCGCCACGACGATCACGCTTCCGGCGCTCAGCGCCTGCGCCAGCTCACCGGCGCCCCGATCCGTTCCTTTGATCCGAGTTACTGCAACGGTGGCGAGGCCCTCGAAGACGGCGAGATCATCGCTTTGGACGATGTCACGCCGCGTCTCGAGGTCGTTCACACTCCGGGCCACACTGCGGATTCGACGAGCTTCTTCGTCTGGTCCGGTGAGCCCAAGGAGTCCCGTCTTGAGGGCATAATTACTGGCGACACGATCGTAGGCCGCCACACCGTGCTGCTGTCCGAGACGGACGGCGACTTGGCTGATTACTTGAAGACGCTCGACGTGCTCGAGGAGCGCGGTAAGGACGTACCGCTGCTGCCGGGCCACGGTCCGGACTTGGATGACGTCTCGCAGGTCGCCCGCAAGTACATCGACCGCCGCCATTTCCGCTTGGATCAGATCAAGGAGATCCGCAGCCGTCTGGGCAACGACGTTGACCTGAAGACGCTGATCGACGAGATGTACGACGATGTGGATCCGGTTTTGCGCCACGCCGCAGAGCAGTCCACGCGCACGGCGCTCAAGTACTTGGACGCTTAAATTTCGCGCTCATTGTGGCCCCTTCGGGGGCCATTTTTTATGCCTGCTGCCGCGAAGTATGAATGAGTGATCGAAAAACCTGGGCTTTTCGGGCGACTCATTCACGTTGTAGGCGGCGGTCGGCTGAAAAATGCGAAACCCCGGCACGCGGCCGGGGAAGAAACGCGCGGGTTTAGCGAGCGCGCTTGGCGAGGTGCTCGGTGTCGACGATGAGCACCGACTTGCCCTCGAGGCGAATCCAGCCGCGGTGGGCGAAGGTGGCGAGCGCCTTGTTGACGGTCTCACGGGACGCGCCGACGAGCTGGGCGATCTCTTCCTGCGTGAGGTCATGGTTGACGCGCAGTGCGCCGCCTTCCTGAACACCGAAGCGGTTGGCGAGCTGGAGGAGCGTCTTGGCGACGCGGCCTGGGACGTCAGTGAAGATGAGGTCCGCGAGGTTGGCGTTCGTGCGGCGCAGGCGGCGGGCGAGCACGCGGAGTAGCTGCTGGGCGATAGCCGGGTGATCGGCGACCCAGTGCTTGAGCATCTCCGAGTTCATGGTCGCGGCCTGGACCTCCGTGACACAGACGGCCGAGGAGGTACGCGGGCCCGGATCGAAGATGGAAAGCTCGCCGAACATATCAGACGGGCCCATGACCGTGAGCAAGTTCTCGCGGCCGTCCGGCGCGTGGCGGGCGAGCTTAATCTTGCCCGAGGTGATGATATACAGGCGATCGCCCGGCTCGCCCTCCTCGAAGATGGTGGTGCCGCGCGGGAAGCGGACCGTTTCCATCTGCTCAATCAGGTTCTGCACTGCAACCGGATCCACACCTTGGAAGATGCCGGCGCGCGAAAGAATTTCCTGTACGCCTTCCACTTATCGCTCCTTGGCTTATCGTGGACCGAGCCGTCGTTTACCCGCGAGCCGGCTAGGGCCGTGTGGGGCCGAAAGCTCGATCCAAAAATCATGTCACGCCGCAGGGTACGACGCGTCACTATGTAACGCGTCTCAGTCTACCGTGGAATTGGTCACGAATGTAAATATCGTGACCGTTAATCACTAAATCTTTCGTGAAGAGTGTGTACAACTCGCTGTCGCGAGTATTCTACAGCGCTTTCTCCTCGAGTCTTTCCATTCCCATGGCGAAGAGAGCGAGGGCGATAGGCACGATCACAACGAGAGAAATCATGCTATCAAGCCTACCCGGTCTCCACCGAGTTGCGCCGTGAGGTCGCTAGGATGGGTGATTATGGCTAGAAACACGGCGGCGGATGCGCAGGAGGTTAATGCGCGGCTCGCGGAGGAATACCCAGACGCGCGCTGCGAGCTCGACTTTGAGAACCCTTTGCAGCTCACTGTCGCCACGTTGCTTTCGGCACAGACGACGGACGAGCGCGTCAACCAGGTCACCCCGGAGCTCTTCCGGCGCTATCCCACCGCGGCGGACTACGCACAGGCGCGCCGCGGCGACGTGGAGGAGATCATCCGGCCGCTCGGCTTCCAGCGTTCTAAGGCGGGGCACCTCATCGGGATGGGGGAGACCCTCGTCGCGCAGTTCGGCGGCGAGGTCCCATGCGCGGTCGAGGACCTCACCCAGCTGCCTGGCGTGGGTCGGAAGACGGCGCTCGTCGTGCGCGGCAACGCCTTCGACCTGCCCGGCATCACCGTCGATACGCACGTCACACGCCTGTCACATCGGCTGGGGCTCAGCGACGCGTCGACGCCGCTGGCCATTGAACGCGACCTCAACGCACAGATCCCCGAGGCCGAGCGCACCCTGTTTTCCCACCGTGTGATCCTCCACGGCCGTCGCGTGTGCACCGCTCGCTCCCCACGCTGTGGCGAGTGCGTCCTTGCCGATATCTGCCCCTCCAGTACGAACCCGAGGACGGATGCTGATGAATAAGACCGTCATTGGCTCGATTGCGGCGATGCTCGTGCTCGGCGTGGGCGTCGTCTTCGCGGCGCGTGGCGCGCTGTCCTCGGGGCCTGCGGACCAGGCCGCAGGCCAGCCGACCGTGAGTACTGCGGCGCCGGAGGACGAGAGGGTATCGGCAAGCGTGACGGGACGCCCGGATTGCCTGAGCGGCACTGTGGCGGGCGTGGACCTGCCGTGCTTGGGTGGCGAGGCGACGGGACCCGCAGCGGACGAGGGAATCACCATCGTCAACGTGTGGGCCTGGTGGTGCGAGCCCTGCCGGACTGAGATGCCGCACCTCATGGAGGTCGCCGCGGCACACCCGGAGTGGAAGATCGTGGGCGTGCATGCGGACACCAACGCGGGCAATGGCGCGGCGTTCCTCGAGGATATCGGGGCGGAGATGCCCAGTTTCCAGGACTCGGACAATAAGTTTGCGGGCGCGCTCGGGCTGCCTGGCGTGATTCCCATTACAGTGGTGCTCAAAGATGGCGAGGTGCAGGGCCGAATCATTAAGGCCATGACGAGCGCCGAGGAAATTGAAACGAGCATCGAGGAGTACCTATGAGCAACGACGCCGCGTGGCTGCGCCCTGCCATGGGGCTGAGTACGCCGCAGATTGACGAGGTACTGGGCAACCGCCTGTTTGTGAAGGACGCGCCGAAGGTGCTCAAGCCTGCGGCGGTGCTCATGCTGTTTTCGGGCACGAGCCTCGACGACGGCGAAGTAGTGCTTACGCACCGCTCGCCGAGCATGCGATCGCATTCGGGGCAGATTGCGTTTCCCGGCGGGCGCTTGGAGGAGGGCGAGACGCCTGTCGATGCCGCGCTGCGCGAGGCGTGGGAGGAGACCGGTCTGGAGGCCGATACGACGACGGTCGTCGAAGAGCTGGATCCCGTGACCATTCGGGTCTCGGGCCACCCGGTGAGCCCGGTGCTCGCGCACTGGCATGCGCCCATGCACTTGTGGCCGGCAAGCCCGGCGGAGACGGATGACGTTTTCACGGCTTCACTGCGCGAGCTGTTGGATCCGGAGAACCGACTCACGATTGGCTGGGGCGATTGGACAGGCCCAGCGTTCTGGGCGAATGGCTACCTCATCTGGGGGTTTACCGGCGGGCTGCTGTCGAGTTTGTTTGCGCATGCCGGGTGGGAGGAAGATTGGGACCGCGAGAATCGCCACGACCTCCGGTCGGTACTTCGATCCTCGCGTAATCGTGAGAAGATGTAATTCTTCCACGAAACCATCTGACCCGAAGGATTGTTTGTGACCGCCGCCCTTACCGTTGATGCCGTCATCGTTCTTGGCGCGCTGGCGGCGTGGTGGAGCGGCTGGCGGCAAGGCGCGTGGAGCTCGATTTTGAGTTTTATCGGCATCGTGTCTGGCCTCGTGCTGGGCATGGTGGCTGCACCCGCCGTCATGGAACTTACGGAGCAGACGGCGCTGCGCTTCCTGCTGGGGCTTGGCGTGGTCATCCTGCTCGTGGGTGTGGGCCAAATCATCGGCGGCATGCTGGGCACGACGCTGCGCGACCGCATGCGGGCGCGCTCCCAGCAGCGCGTCGACTCCATCGTGGGCGCGGTCTTCCAGGTCGTGGCCATGCTGCTCATCACGTGGCTTGTGTCCATCCCGTTGGCCTCTGGGCTGGGCAGTAAGGTTTCCAAGGGAATCTCGGAGTCTGAGATCCTCGGCGCTATGTCACGCGTCGCGCCCTCGCAGCTGTCCAACCTGCCGTCCGGCATCGCGGCCTTGCTCAACGACTCGGGCTTGCCGCCGCTCGTTTCACCGTGGACGGATCAGTCCACCGTTGAGGTCGAAGCCCCGCGCATTGAGGTCGAGGACAGGGAGCTCGTAGAGCGCCTGCGCCCCTCCGTCATCCATGTGCTCGGTGACGCGGAGACGTGTAGCCGCCGCCTCATGGGCTCGGGCTTCGTGGTGGCCGAGGATTACGTGGTGACCAACGCCCACGTCGTGGCGGGCACCAATGTGGTGGCGCTCGATACCACGCTGGGTATGAAGAACGCTGAGGTCGTCTACTACAACCCGGACGTGGATATCGCGGTACTGCACTCGACCGGCCTGGGCATTGCGCCGTTGAGCTGGGCGCCGGAGCAGGCGCAGACGGGCGATGATGCCGTGGTTATGGGCTTCCCGCTCTCCGGCCCCTTCACTGCCTCGCCTGCCCGCGTGCGGGAGGAGCTCACCATCGTGGGGCCTGACATCTATGCAGAGGGCCGTGTGGAGCGCCACGCGTACACCGTGCGCGGCACCATTCGCCAGGGCAATTCCGGTGGCCCGATGATCAACTCGACGGGTGAGGTCTTAGGCGTCGTCTTCGGCGCCTCCGTTGACGACTCGGACACCGGCTACGCGCTCACCGCTGAGGAAGTCCAGTCCCATATCGGGGACGTCACGCAGCTTGTCGATACCGTCGATACCGGGACGTGTGTGTCCAAGTAAACCGCGGCGGCTACATCGCTGTTTCTTAGTGGCTGCCTTTTAGTTGTTGTTTCGGCGATAGCGCCCCAGCCACAACGTGACGGTGCGGGCGAACTTCTCGGGATTCTCGATATGCGGCAAGTTCTTTGTCTTAGGGATATACGCCGTCACGAGTGATTCCGCGCGGCGTCGTGCGCGCCGAATGACAGGCCACCACAGTCTCTGGCTTGCGTGGACGAAGAGCACCGGTGCCTGCGCCTTGGCGTCAAGCCCAGCGCGCGGAATGGGCGCGGTGAGGAGCCTGTGGTTCCATACCGTGCCGCGCAGCGAATGATCGATGGCCATGGCTTGCTCGCGCAGATGCTGGTTTGCTTCTTCTGCAGGCCCCTGGGTGAGGGTATTGAGCTTCGTATCAAGCCCAATGCGCGGGTTCTTCACGAGGACGCGCACGATGGGCAGCGGCAGGCGGAAGACAACCGTGCGCAGGAGGAGCCAACCAAAATCCCAGGGGCGTGCGGCGATGGCGCGGCGCAGGTCCACCGGGTGCGCGCCGGATACCGACACCACGGCATCCACACGCTCAGGGCGCTCGCACGCGACGCACCACGCCAAGGCTGCGCCGGTGTCGTTGCCGATGAGCGTTGCCGAGTCGTGGCCCAGGGCCTGGATGAGCCCCGTGATATCCCCGATGAGCGTGCGCATGTCCTGGCCCGCATCAACCGGCGGCTTATCCGACATGCCATAGCCGCGCAGATCCACTGCGGCGACGTGATGGCCAGCGGCCGCGAGGGGCTCCAACACATCCTTGTAATCGAACCAACCGCCAATCGAGCCGTGAATGCAGACAATGAGCGGATCGTTCGCGCGTCCCAGTGTGGCCGCATGCAAACGAATGCCGCGGGTATGGAGCATCTCGTGGCGCCACGGGCCGTCCAGCTCGACGACGGAGGGTGAGTTCATGTGAGTCCTTTAAAGTGCGAAACCCCGCCCATCGCCGAGACAGTGTAGGGCGATAGACGGGGGAGGGAGTGCAGATTATTTAGGTGTACAGACCCTTAGAGTTCAGCTCCTTGGAGCCACGGGAACCCGGGATGACCTCCGGCAGCTGCTTGGCCGAGGCGATGGTCTTTTCCGGGGCCTTGACCTTCTTCACGTTCTTCAGGCCGATCAGCGCGGCAACACCGGCGATGACCAGCATGATAAGGAAGACGATGAGGAACGCTGCCCAGCGGTCCAGCCACTTGGCGAGGAGCTCCGCGAGGAAGAAGAAAAAGAAGAAAGAGCTAAAACCTGCGACGATGCCTGCAACGCCGAAGAAGCCAGCGCCGATGCCGCCCTTCTTCGCGGATGCAGCGAGCTCAGTCTTGGCAAGCTCCATCTCCGAGCGCACGAGCGAGGAAATCTGCTCCGTCGCGTTGGAGACCAGCTGGCCAATGGAGGCCTCACCAGTCTTCGCGGTGTCGACATCGCTGAGCGGAATAGCGTTCGCGCGCGGGGCGAACTGATTGGAACCGTCAGTGAAGAGTCCGTCGTTACTCACGGTGAAAAACCTGCCTTGTGTTCTTATGAGCTTATTTCTAAAAATTACGCGACCACCATCCTAGCGAATTCACTGTGAAAATGATCGCGCGACCCTGCATGCCGCCGTTCACCGCGTGCGCGAGCACGCGGAGTCAAGCCGTGTTCTTGGGCGCCGAAAAGAGCCAGAATCCCGCCGCCACGACTGCGGCCACGCCGGCAACGACGCCGGCGCCGATGCCCACCTCGCGGGCGTTGGGCAACGTAAACAGCGGAACTGGGTCCTTAAACGCCCGGATATCCCAGGAATTCTCCAGCGCGTGCTTCTTCAGTGGGCGGTCGGGGTTGACGGCCACGGGGTGCCCCACGAGCTCGAGCATGGGGATATCTGTTGCGGAGTCCGAGTAGGCGAAGCTGTCCTCGAGCGCGATGCCCAGTTCTTCTGCAATCTCGAGGACGGCCTCGGCCTTGGCTGGGCCCTTGCGGTAGTGCAGGATTTCGCCCGTGAACTCGCCGTCGATGACCTCGAGCTCCGTGGCTGCGATGACGTCAACGCCGAGCTCCTCGGCGATGGGGCGCACGAGGGTCTCCGCGGAGGCAGAGATGATGACGACGGTGTGGCCTGCTGCCTTATGAAAGTCGATGAGCTCGCGCGCCTCGGCATAAATGGCCGGGGTGACCACGGTGTGGAGCGTCTCGTGCACGATGTGCTCGACCTCGTCGACCTTCCAGCCGCGCACCATGGCGGTGAGCTGGTCGCGCGAGGAATCCATTTGCTCGCTCGTTTGGCCCATCATCATGTACGTCGCCTTGGCGAGGGAAATCTGCAGCGCGTTAGCTGGCGTGATGAGTCCGTTGTGCATGAACTCTTTGCCGAAGGCGTACGCCGACGAGGTTGCGATGATGGTCTTGTCCAGATCGAAAAACGCCGCGACGAGACGCCGTGCTGGCGTGCGCGTTGCCGGGGTTTCCGGGTGGTTCTGGGCAGTCATGGATTCCGATTGTAGCCCCTAAAGGCCAAGGTTGTCTGTTGTAAATGTGAAAATTGTGATGCGTGTTGTACCAGTGGGTATGCGTGCGTACACCCTTCCTATCGGTATGCCCCAGCGAAAAGTTACGGTTCCGTATCCACAGTGCTGACAATTGCACAATTTATTTGGCAAGAAAACAGGGGGTTATCCACAGGCTGACCTGCACACCCTTGTCGAAACTCGGCGCCCTGCGTTGAGTGAAAGGCATGAACGATTTCATCCTCATTGCTGTAACTGACCCCGTCGTCGGACCGGAGGCCACCCACGCGGCGGCAGCGACGGGTCTCGACGTCATCACGTGTGACGACCCGCGCGATATCGCCCGCCACGTACCACGAGCGCGTGCCGTCATTACCGACCGCACAACGGCCAGCCACGTTGCGGCGTGCGGTCGCGCCCGCGACATCTTCTTCGTCGCGGCTGACCCAGGCCCGATCGACTTCGAAGCCGCCTTGCGGGCGCATGCTGCGCAGGCCTTTCTCCTCCCCGCCGAGTCGCGCGACCTTCTCGCGGCACTGAGCACTGCGGGGGAATTGCTTGCACCGGCGTCGGTGAGCGGGAGATGCGTCGCCGTCGTTGGCGCGACGGGCGGCGCAGGAACGTCGACGTTTGCAGCTGGCTTGGCACGCACCCTCGAAGCAACCGTGCTTATCGATGGCGACCCTCGCGCAGGAGGCCTCGACCTGGTCCTCGGCGCTGAAGAAACGCCGGGCGTGCGGTGGCCGGAACTGCACCTAGGCCCAGGGCAACTCGACGCCGCGGATCTGCTTGCGGCTCTGCCCGTCACCGCCGACGGGATTCGCCTTGTCTCGGGAACGCGCAGTGGCGTGAACGATCCCTTTGAGCTGAGCGACGAAACCCTCACGGCAGTTCTGGAGTCGCTGCAGAGTCATCGCGTCGTCCTCGACGGCGGGGCGGGACCCGCCGCCTTCTTTGGGGCAGGGTGGTACGACCATGTCGACCACATCGTCATTGTTGTGCCGGCTGAGGTCCGAGCTGCGGCCGCGGCGGCGCAGATTACGGCGCGATGCGCAGCCCACGGCATCCCCGTGAGTGTCGTCCTCCGGCACCGCGGTTGGTCTTCGCTGGCTACCTCGGACGTGGAGAAGATCATCCATGCCGACATTGTGGCGGAGCTGCCGCACCTGCGTCGCCTCGCCCGCGACATGGAGCTTGGCGGCTTGCCTTTAGAGCTGCCACGGCCACTGCGGCAGGCATGTGAACGCGTCATTGAGGACCTCGGCTGGGTCGAGGATCCCTGGGATGAGCGGGGCGTGGCATGAGTACGTGGACCCAGCGCGCGGGGTCGGTCGGAGCGGAGACCGCGAGCGGCCACGGCCAGATAACGACCCCTTCCGAGTTGTCGGAGCGCCTCCAGCACATCCTCGCGGCTGAACCAGACCTTGCGCACGATGCTGCCGCGCTCGCCCGCCGCGTGCGCGCCGAGGCAGGAGTTATCTCGGACGTCGATCTGCTCGATATTCTCCGAACGCTCCGGCACGACACTGCAGGGCTCGGTGTCCTCGAGCCGCTGCTCGCGCAGCCAGCGGTCACTGACGTTGTGGTCAATGGGCCTGAGCGCGTCTTTATCGACCGCGGTTCCGGGTTAGAGCTCAGCTCCGTGCGCTTTTCCGACGAAGAAGAGCTCCGGCGCCTCGCTACGCGGTTGGCCATCGCGGCGGGTGCGCGCCTCGATGATGCACAGCCGTGCGCCGATGGCCGGCTTCCTCGCCCCGACGGCACGATGGTGCGCATCCACGCGTTGCTGTCGCCACCAGCGGTGGGCGGCCCGCATCTGAGCCTGCGCCTTCTACGCCAGGCTCAGGTGAGCCTCGACTCGCTCGTCGAGCGCGGCGCTGTGCCCAGCGACATTGCGGTGCACCTCCGCGAGCTCGTCGCCGCCCGTGTGTCTTTTCTCGTCATCGGCGGCACAGGCTCGGGTAAGACCACGCTGCTTTCCGCGCTGCTCGCACAAGCTCCGGCGACCGAACGCGTGCTCATCATTGAGGACACGACGGAACTTGCGCCGCAGCATCCGCATGTGGTGAGCCTTGTAGCCCGGCGCGCCAACGCGGAAGGGCGCGGTGAAATTTCCATGTCGCTGCTGCTCAGGCAGGCGCTGCGCATGCGACCCGACCGTATCGTGGTCGGTGAGATTCGCGGCGCCGAGGTTGTTGACCTGCTCGCGGCCCTCAACACGGGGCACGATGGCGGCGCCGGCACCTTGCATGCCAACTCGCTCCACGAGGTCCCGGCGCGCATGGAAGCTCTCGCTGCGCTGGGTGGTCTCGACCGCGTGGGCTTGCACTCCCAGCTCGCCGCCGCCGTCCACGTGGTGCTGGCTATGCATCGTCGCGCGGACGGGGTACGGGAGATCGCGCAGATTGGGCTGCTCACCGGCAATCCTGTCACCGCCCAGGTGGTGTGGAGTTCTTCCGAGGGACCGCAGCCGGGCTTCGAGGATTTCCTTCGCCTCGTGGACGGCGCGCACAAGGAGGCGCCATGACTATCGCGTTGTTGTGTGCTGCCGCGGCCGTCGCAGTGGGCGCGCCGGGAACGGCTGAGCGTCCCGGCGCGCACCCTACACGCAGCCTGCGGCTCGTCCTCATTCCGGCGACAGTAGGCATGGTGGGACTGGCTGTGGCACTCGGCCGGCTGAGCATCGTCGCTGCTCTGCTCATGGCCGGTGCGACTACCGCCTGGGTCGTCCGCGATATCGTGCGGACCCGCGCGCAGCGGCGGACGGAAGAGACCATGGCGGGCTACCTGGGCACTGTCACGGCAGAGCTGCGCGCAGGGAGCAGCTTTCCTTTCGCGCTCGTCCACGCAGCAGATCGGTTGCCCGAGACCGCCGGTGCTCTTCGCCGCGTGTTGCGCACCGCAGGCTATGTCGCTGTGCGGGGCGGCACCGTCTCCCAGTCGCTGCGCGCCGGGGAAGACAAGGACGGTCCAGTGACCGAGTTTGCGGATCTCGTCGAGCTGGGGGAGCGCCACGGCATCCCGCTCGCGGAGCTAGCAGAGCGCGCCCAACAACGCCTCGATGCTCGGCGCCGCCATGCTGCTGCGACGACGGCGCAACTCCAGGGACCGCAGTCCACCGCGGTGGTGCTCACGTGTCTGCCGCTCGCGGGCATCGGCATGGGCGTTGTCATGGGTGCCAATCCCTTGGGGTTCCTTCTCGGCGGTGGGCTCGGCGGCATCCTCCTCGTCGTCGGCGTGGCCCTCGTATGTGGCGGCTTTATCTGGTCGCGCACACTCCTGCGGAAGGCGGCGTCATGACGCTGAGCTTTATCCTCCTCGCTGCCGCGGCTTTGGCGCTCACCGTCGAGGATGCCGCGCGGTCTAACCCCAAGCGACCACGAGATGGCCCGGCGTGGATACGGCGCTTCGCTTCGCAACCGACACCTGACCATATCGGGGCGGCCTTCGACATCGAACTCTTCGCGGCGTGCCTGCGCGCCGGGTTGGGCCCAGCCGGGGCCGCGGCTGCGGTCGCCACCGTGGCACACCCTGCCGCGCGATCCGCATGGACAGCGACGGCAGCCCGCCTGGGCCTGGGCGTTCCGGCGGCGCGCGCATGGGAACCGCTGCGTGCCGTCCCGGGGCTCGAGGAGCTGGCGGGGCTCGTGGTCATGTCGCAGAACTCAGGTGCATCCATCGTACCAGGATGCACGCGGCTGGCGGCGGCATTGCGTGCCGATGCCGCCGATGCCGCCACCGCTCGCGCCGAGCGCGCCGGAGTGCTCATCTCCCTCCCGCTCGCGCTGTGTTTCTTACCCGCTTTTATCGTGCTGGGGCTCGTGCCCATCGTGGTGAGTCTCAGCGCGCAGATGCTCTAAACAACCAACCCATCACACACCAACTCATCGAATAAGGAATCCATCATGTTGAACCATCACGTCCGAATCCGTCAGGCAGTACACCGCCGCGTGCGCGCTCTGCTTGGCAACGACCAGGGAATGTCGACCATCGAATATGCCATGGGGTCAGTCGCCGCGGCAGCACTCGCCGGGGTGCTCTACCTCGTCATTAATAATGGCGGGGTGAGCGAGGCGTTCGAATCCATCCTCACCGATGCCCTGAGCAACACCCCCGGCTAATGGCACGCCGTGACCGTGTGAAGATCCGCCTCGCAGCGCTGCTCACGAGTGACCGTGGCTCGGTGAGCGTCGAGGCCGCTCTCGGCATGTCGAGCCTGGTCATCGTGCTCATCGCCCTCGTCGGTGCCATCGCCACGCTGGGCTCGTATCTCGCCGCCGTGGACACCGCTGGCGCAGCCGCGCGTTCGGTGGCCATCGGGCTGGAATTCGAGCCAACGCGGGGCACCATCGCGACCTCGGAAGCGGGTGGATTCATGACAGTCACGGCCACCATCCCGGCGCCGCTGGGCGAGGTGAGCGCCACCGCGGTCTTCCCACAGGAGGCGCCGTGAAGTGGCGCGACATCCTGGCGGACGATCGCGGCTCAGCGAGCGTCGTCACGGCGGGCGTCATCGCGGCGCTCACGGGTCTGCTGCTCACCGTGGCGGGCCTCGCCTCCGTCGTCGTTGCACGTCATGAGGCCCAGGTCGCCGCCGATGTCGCTGCGGTGGCCGGGGCCTTTGCCGTCTATCGCGGCGAGGATGGCTGCGCGGTCGCCGCGGATATCGCCGAGCGCAACGGCGCGAGGATTGCCGTGTGCGCAGTGGAGGGCGCGGACGTCGTGCTCACCGCGACCGTGCGCGGCTCCGAGGCGCGTGCTCGTGCCGGGCCGCTCTAAAACCCGGCCTCGCGGCTAGTCCTCAGGCGGTGCCTCATCGACCGGCTCGGGCTCGACAGGCCCGTTGGCTGTCATGGCGACCAAGGCACCAAGCAGCTCGATGGCGCCCGCCTTATCGAGCGGGTTGTTGCCGTTGCCGCACTTGGGCGACTGGACGCACGAGGGACAGCCGGACTCGCACGGGCAGGAGCGCACGGCCTCGTAGGTGGCCTCGATCCACTCGGGGAAGCGGCGGAAGCCCTCATCCGCGAAGCCCGCGCCGCCGGGGTGGCCGTCGTAGACGAAGACCGTGGGCAGCTGCGTGTCCATGTGCAGTGCCGTGGACACGCCGCCGATGTCCCAGCGGTCGCACGTCGCGATGAGCGGCAGCAGACCAATGGCGGCGTGCTCCGCCGCGTGCAGCGTGCCGGGGATGGCGGCGGCGTTGATACCCAGCTCCGCGAGCACCAGCGGATCGATGGTGTAGGCCACTGCGCGCGTGCGCAGGGTCTGCTCCGGCATGTCGAGCGGGATGTCGTCGCCCACCGTTCCATCGGGGAAACGCACCTGATAGCCGGTCACGGCATCGGTGACCTCGACCTCGAGGTTGGCGACCCACAGGCCAGGTGAGTAATTCACGAGACCATCGGCCTGCGAGAGAATCCGGATATCCGTCGTCGAGCGCGGCTGCGTCGTGTAATTCGGGATCTCCGGATGCACGAGCGCCACGTAATTGCCGAAGTCGAGTTCGTCGACCACGTAGGACTCTCCCAGGTGCAAGTAGACCGCGCCGGGATGGACCTGGCCAGCGGCGCGGGCGGCGTCGATGGTGCCGAGCAACCGGCCCGTGGTGTGGTCGACGATCATGACTTCCTCGCCTGAGCCGCCGCGCAGCGAGACCTGCGCGTGGGCGTTCTCCGGGGTCACCGGCGAGGATCCGGCCGGCAAGGGTACGGCGAACCAGCCGCGCTCGCGGCGGCGAATGAGCCCGTCGGCTTCGAGCGCGCGGACAACGCCCTCTGCGCCCCACGCCTCGATATCCGCGGGTTGGAGAGGCTTTTCGATGGCCGCGCAGTAGACGTGGCCGTAGAGGATATACGGATTCTCAGGATTGAAGACGCTCGCCTCCACGGGGCGTCCGAGCAGCGCCTCTGGGTGGTGGACGAGGTAGGTATCCATCGGCTCATCGCGCGCGACGAGGACCACGAGGGAGCCCTGGCCGCGGCGTCCGGCGCGGCCGGCCTGCTGCCAAAAACTCGCCACCGTGCCCGGGAAGCCCGCGGTGACGACGGCATCGAGGCCGCCCACGTCGATGCCCAACTCGAGCGCCGACGTCGTCGCCACGCCCAGCAGCGAGCCATCGTCGAGGGACTTTTCCAACGCGCGGCGGTCTTCGGCCAGGTAGCCCGCGCGGTAGGCGGCGATGCGCTGTGCGAAGTCCGGCCGGCCCAGGCGTCCGGAGAGTTCCTCCTGCGTGCGCAACGAGACCATCTCCGCGTTGCGTCGCGAGCGCACGAAGGTGAGCGTGCGCGCGCCTTCCGCGATGAGTGTGGCCATGATTCCGGCCGCCTCCGTCGTCGCGGCGCGGCGCACGGGTGCGCCGTTCTGGCCCTCGGCGCCCTCAACGAACCCCGGCTCCCAGAGCGCGACGGTGCGTGCGCCCGTGGGCGCACCGTCCTCGGTGACCTCCACGAAGTCCGCGGCGGGACGCCCCGTAAGGCGCGCGGCGTGGCGCGCCGGGTCCTTCATCGTCGCCGAAGCGAGCAACACGACGGGGTGCGCACCGTAGTGCTCGCACAGTCGCAGCAGACGGCGGAGCACGAGCGCGACATTCGCGCCGAAGACCCCGCGGTAGGAGTGGCATTCGTCGATGACGATGAACTCGAGATGGCGCAGCACGCGCGCCCAGCGTTGGTGCGCGGCGAGCAGGGACATGTGGAGCATGTCCGGGTTCGTAAAGATAAACCGCGAGTGGTCGCGAATGCCAGCGCGGGCCTCCTGCGGGGTATCCCCGTCATAGGGCGCGGGTGCCACGCCGCGCAGCTCCGGGATGCCCTGGACGAGGTTCATCACGGCATGGAGCTGGTCTGAGCCCAGCGCCTTGGTGGGCGTGAGGTAGAGCGCGCAGGTCGTGGAATCCTCCGCTAAGCGCGTCAAGATGGGGAGCTGGTAGCCCAGGGACTTGCCCGAGGATGTGCCAGTGGCGATGACGGCATCGCGGCCGGCCCAGGCGGCATCGGCAAGCTGAGCTTGGTGAGCATACGGTGCGGAAATGGAGGCATCGACAAGCTTTGCTCGGAGCGCCGGAAGGACCCAGCTGGGCCAGGCCGCATGCTGTGATTCTCGCGGCGGCAGAGTTTCGACGTGGGTAGCCTCGGATTCGGGAAAACGTGCTGTGAGCAGGGCCATGAGCTCGTCACCGAGCGGGTTAGAAGCCGTCATGCCACCCCCTTTTGTCCATTAATCTTCCCTTAGCCTATCGCTGTAGCCCATAACCTGGCACACTAGGGCATAAGGCTGACGCCCCTTTAAGTGCAGTGTTGTAATAAGTGCTCGCAGGTAAAAGGCTTCACAAAGGCGAGCACCCGGAATTCGGGAGTTCGGCGTCGACCGGTTTCACCCATTCCGAAAGAAGGAAAATATTATGGCACAGGGAACTGTAAAGTGGTTCAACGCAGAGAAGGGCTTTGGCTTCATCGCGCCGGACGACGGCTCTGCTGACGTCTTCGTCCACTACTCCGAGATCCAGGGCAAGGGCTTCCGCTCCCTCGAAGAGAACCAGAAGGTTGAGTTCGAGGTGGGCGAGGGCCAGAAGGGCCCGCAGGCTCAGAACGTCACCGCGCTCTAAGACTCTTTGACAACAACCGCCTTCCCTTCGGGGAGGGCGGTTGTTGTCGTTTAGGGCGTCTCCGCGAAGCCACGGCGCGTGTCCCACCAGTTGGCGATGGAATTCTGGGCCTTCTGTAGCGCCCAGCCCAAGGCGAAGGCGGCGATGATGGAGATGATCATGGCGATGGCGGGATTGCCTCCGAAGAGGACGCCGCCGAGGTAGCCCACGGCCAGCGCCTGGGCGGCCCAGAGCATGACGCCGATGGTGTCGAAGAAGAAGAACATCGGCCACGAGTAGCGCATGGCGCCGAGGAAGATCGTCATAAACAGGCGGGCCGAGGGGATAAAACGCGCGATGATGATGGCGGCACCGGCACCGCGGCGCATATTGCGCTTAGCCCACTGGAGCGCCTCATAAGGCTTGGAGCCCTTCTGCGCGCGGTTGATGAGTGGCATGAGCCGCCCGCCCAAGGCGTAACAGAGGTTATCGCCCAGCATGGCGCAGCCCACCGCGACGAAGAACATGGTCGGGATGTGCGGCACGCCCTGCGAGCCGGCCCACGCGCCCACCATGTTGAGCGGGACCTCGGAGGGCATGACGGGAATGAAACAGTCGAGGAAGATCATGGAGCCGACGATGGGATAGATCCACTCGGTGAGCATGAGGGTTTCAATCCACCCCATGACTGCGTCGACCATGTCGCTCCTTTACGTCTGCTTCTACGCCGGCCGAGTGCCGCGTGACCTATCCCAGCAGAATACACGCGCCACACGCGCGGGCGTTCTCGCGCAGGTAAGCGCCGTGTCGGCAGCCGTGCTGGGTGCCGCGTCGGGGCTTGACGCCCGGGGCGGGGTGAGACATAACGCGCCGGCCATGTACTCGGTCACCTCCCAGGTCCTCCTGGGTGCCACGCGCTACCCGGGGCGCGCGGCGTGCACCGGTTCTCTCCTCAACGATCGGTGGGTGCTCACCGCACGCCACTGCTTCCAGAACACCGCCACCGGTGCGCACGGCTGGAAATGCTGCGGCACCGAAGCCACCGGCGTCCGCGGTGCCGAGCGGCGGGTTCTCGTTGCTCGGACTCTCCCCCTAGGAGGGGAGCGGGAGCGTCCAGTTGGACAGTGTGGCGCACCCAATAGATACAGTATTGTTTGATCTATTGTTTGCACGGCTATGAAAATGTGTACGCTAAGGAACCATTGACCTTTCTCGGTGGAAACTGTTAAAGATTTTTCATACGGAGAAGGCGGCGCGTCCGAGCGAAAGGGATGAACAACAAGTGGCAACAGGAGCTGGCCAGGGAAAGACCTTGGTGATTGTGGAGTCGGCGACGAAGGCGAAGAAGATTCAGCCTTATCTCGGCGACCACTACATCGTCGAGGCCTCCGTCGGACACATCCGCGATCTTCCCCGCGGTGCCGCCGACGTTCCGGCTGCCTATAAGAAAGAGTCCTGGGCCCGCCTTGGCGTCAACCCCGAGGACAACTTCACGCCGCTCTACGTCATCTCCCCAGACAAGAAGAAGAAGGTCGCGGACCTTAAGTCCAAGCTCAAGCAGTGCGACCAGCTCTACCTCGCAACAGACCCGGACCGCGAGGGCGAGGCCATCGCGTGGCACCTGCTCGAGGTGCTCAAGCCCAAGGTGCCGGTGCGCCGCATGGTCTTCAACGAGATCACCAAGTCCGCCATCCTCGAAGCCGCGGAAAATACCCGTGACCTAGACGTCAACCTCATCGACGCGCAGGAAACCCGCCGTATTCTTGACCGTCTCTACGGCTACGAGGTCTCTCCGGTGCTGTGGAAGAAGGTCATGCCGCGCCTGTCCGCCGGCCGCGTCCAGTCCGTTGCGACCCGCGTCATCGTCGAGCGTGAGCGCGAGCGCATGGCGTTCATCTCCGCCGACTATTGGGACCTGGGCGCCAAGCTCGCCGCGCTGTCCGGCGACACCACGGAGTTCGAGGCACGCCTCACCTCCGTCGAAGGGCGCCGCGTCGCGCTCGGCCGCGACTTCGACGATCGTGGCCAGCTCAAGACGGACGACGTCACCGTCGTGGACAAGGCCCTGGCGGAAAAACTCGCCGCGGGCCTTGAAGGCGGCACCATGAACGTCGCCAACGTCGAGCACAAGCCGTACACCCGCAAGCCGTATGCGCCGTTTATGACCTCGACGCTCCAGCAGGAGGCCGGCCGCCGCCTGCACTTCACCTCGGAGCGCACCATGCGCATCGCACAGCGCCTCTACGAGAACGGTCACATTACCTATATGCGTACCGACTCCACGGCGCTGTCCCAGCAGGGCCTCAACGCCGCACGTTCGGCGGCCTCGAGCATCTACGGCGCTGAGTACGTCGCGGATTCCCCGCGTGTCTACGACCGCAAGGTGAAGAACTCCCAGGAGGCCCACGAGGCCATCCGCCCCGCCGGCGAGAATTTCGCGACCCCGGGCCAGCTCGCGGGCCAGCTCGACGCCGAGGAGTTCAAGCTGTACGACCTCATCTGGAAGCGCACCGTCGCCTGCCAGATGGCCGATGCCAAGGGCACGTCCATGAAGGTCACCATCAGTGGTCTATCGACCACTGGCGAAGAGGTCGAGTTCTCCGCCACCGGCCGCACCATCACCTTCCCGGGCTTCCTCAAGGCGTACGAAGCGCTTGCCGATGCCCCCTCCAAGCCCAAGGATGGCAAGGGCAAGGGCGGCAAGGAGCCTGAGGCTCGCCTCCCGCACTTGAACGAGGGCGACCAGCTCCGTGCCAAGGAAGTCACCGCGGACGGCCACTCCACCAATCCGCCGGCGCGCTACACCGAGGCCAGCCTGGTGAAGAAGATGGAAGAATTGGGCATCGGCCGCCCGTCGACGTATGCGTCGATCATCAAGACCATCCAGGACCGCGGCTACGTGCTCTCGCGCGGCAACGCGCTCGTGCCGTCCTGGGTCGCCTTCGCCGTCATCGGCCTGATGGAAAACAACTTTGGCGAGCTCGTCGACTACGACTTCACGTCCTCCATGGAGGACGAGCTCGACGCCATCGCCGCAGGTAACGAGGATCGCACCGAGTGGCTTAACGGTTTCTACTTCGGTAACGCCGAGGCGAGCAAGGAAAAGGCCGCGTCCATCGCGCGCCACGGCGGCCTCAAGTCGCTTATCGACGTTAACCTTGAGGCCATTGACGCCCGCCAGGTGAACTCGCTCAAGCTCTACACGGACTCTGAGGGTCGCGACGTCTTCGTTCGCGTCGGCCGCTACGGTCCCTATATCGAGCGCGCCGTGGGCACGAACCCGGACGGCACCATCGAGTACCAGCGCGCGAACCTCTCGGAGACCGTCACCCCGGACGAGCTCACCGAGGAATTCGCCGAGAAGCTCTTCGCGACGCCGCAGGGCGGCCGCGAGCTGGGCACCAACCCTGCCAACGGTCGCATGATCGTGGCGAAGGAAGGTCGCTTCGGCCCGTACGTCACCGAGGTTGTCCGCGAGGACGAGCGTGCCATCGCGGAGAAGGAAGCCGAGGAGATCGTCGCCAAAGAGCGCGCTGAGGAGGACGCTCAGCGTGCCGCCGAGGGCAAGCGCGCCAAGAACTGGGAGACGAAGACCGCCGCCAAGCAGAAAGAAAAGCGCGTCGCCGAGTACATCGACGACAAGCTCAAGCCGGGCACGGCCTCGCTCTTTAGTTCCATGGAGCCCGCCAGCGTCACCCTCGAGGAAGCCCTCAAGCTGCTCAGCCTGCCGCGCGAGGTGGGCACGGACGACGACGGCGAGGTCATCACCGCGCAGAACGGCCGCTACGGTCCGTACCTGAAGAAGGGCAACGACTCCCGCTCGCTCGCGAACGAGGAGCAGCTGTTTACCATCACCCTCGACGAGGCCCGCCGCATCTACGCCGAGCCCAAGCGTCGTGGCCGCCAAGCCGCGCAGCCGCCACTCAAGCAGCTGGGTAACAACGATGTGTCCGGCAAGCCGATGACCGTCAAGGACGGCCGCTTTGGCCCGTACGTCACCGATGGCACGACGAACGCCTCGCTGCGCCGCGGCGACGATCCGGAAAAGCTCACGGATGCCCGCGCCAACGAGCTACTTTCCGAGCGTCGTGCTAAGGAAGCTGCCGGCGGCACGAAGAAGGCTGGCAAGAAGGCGGCGAAGAAGGGTGCCAAGAAGACCTCCAAGGCTGCGAAGAAGTCGACCAAGAAGACCTCGAAGGCAACCAAAAAGTCGACGAAGAAGACGACCAAGGCTGCCAAGTAAGCCGTCACCTTAGCCGGGGTGGTCTGGGAGGTCATGGAATTACAGGATTTTCTCGCCCACGATGACGCTGGCCGCCCCGTCGCGGCTGGTAGCCCCGAGGCGCAGTTCCAGCACGTCGCGGCGCAAGAGTCGCTGCGCGTGTGCGCGGAACTCAACTCCCGCTCTCACGCGCCCGAGGAGGTTCGCGCCCTCTTTGGCGAGTTCACCGGCCGCCCGGCTCCGGATTCGCTCACCATCTTCCCGCCGACTTTGGCAAGAACATCCATGTGGGCGAGAACGCCGTCATCGCCGCCCGCGCCGTCGTAACCAAGGACGTCCCTGCGAATACCGTCGTGGGCGGCGTGCCCGCGCGTGTCCTTCGCGAGCTCTCATCCTGGCGCTTTGACCTGCGGAATTTCAAAGTATCTAGAAGTATCTAGCACTATCTAAAAAACTAAATTCCTCTAGATGCTTCTAGATACTTCTGAATTCTTCGCGCAGCTGGCGTCTTCGACCGGTGCCGCGGTGACCCACTCTCTCATGTCGTGGCTGCGCGGTAGGCTGGCGGTCATGACCGTGAAGAACACCAATTCCTCCGTCCTGGCCGACCTGTGGGCCCGCAACAACGAGGGCGTCGCAGCGCTCATCGCGGCGCTCGAGGAGGCTCTCACCAGCCCCGCTAAGATCGCGGCACTTGCCGCCATCGAGCTGCCCGCGTGGGGCCGCCTCTTTGACTGGCGCTGGACGCGTGCCATCGAGGTCGTCATGCCGGCCGCCGTGGGCGCCGCCTACGGGGACCCGCAGCGCCACCCGGAGATCGTCGCCGCCGGATTGGCCGCGAGCCTCGGCGTTGAAGAAAAGAACCGTTCCCTCGCCCATCCCACGACGTGGGGCGCGGCCGGCGTGGTGAGCAGTCAGCTCGCGTATGCGAACTTTCTGCGCCAGCGCGGCGCGCGCGGGGACGCCGCGAGCTACGTCATGGGTGGTCTCGTTGCTGCAATTGGCTTGTCCAAGGCAGCAGTGAGTGATGGCCCGCTGCGCACCGCCACGGGCGTGGGGGCGCTGTCCACGGCGGTGCTCGTCGCGCTCGCGAATGACGGAATGCTGCGCGCACAAAGCCCGGCCGCCGCGGGGCTGAGCCACGGTGCCAATCTGCTCGCAGCCTCGGAGGCGCTCACTTTCTTGCGTGCGTGGCGCGAGCGGAATGACAAGAAGACCTGGCGCGTGGCGGGCGCGGCAGAGGTCGCCACGCGGGGCATCGGAAAGCTACTGCTTATGCGCGGCCTGGCGCGCTAAGCTCCGCGCGGCCCGTCGGACCGTAGGACAGGCGGCGGTGCAGGTGCTCGAAGGGGCCCTGTTTGTCCAGCGCCTCGAGTACGGCGGCACCCACGAGTGTGGCGGCCCAGATGAAGAAGGCGATGATCGACATGCCAAACGCGTCAAGGTCGAGCCCGAAGAGGAAGGGGCTGGCGACGATGAAGAAGAGGAGGGACTGCACGAGGTAGCCGCTCATGGAGCGCTTGCCCAGCGCTGCGGGGATGGACAACCAGGCGGGTGCGGCGGCGCCGTCCCACACGCGGCGCTGGACGCCATCGATGAGAAGCGCGAGGGCAGCCAGGATGCCGGGGCCGGTGAAAACGCCCAGCGCATTGTTGAGGAACATAAAGAACGGCTCCATGTCTGCCGGGACGATGCCGAGCGCGCTGAGGCCCCAGGGCAGGCCGATGCCCACAGCGATGACCACGCCCACGCCAGCCCAGATGAGAAGCTCACGGCGGTGCGCGGCGACGTCGCTGAGCGTGCCGCGGCGCGCCCACACGAAGCCGATGATCATCACCGGGAAGAGCTGGATGAGGAAGAACGGGGTGGACAGGGCTTGGAAGGCGAAGTACGACAGGTTGTTGAGGAGCATCGCGGGATAGGTATCCGCAGGCGTATAGGCGCCGCCGCCGAACGCCAGTGCTTCCGGTTCAAAGAACGCGCCGATGGACATGCTCACTCCCATGAGCGTCCAGAAGCACAGCATGCCTAACGCGACCCTCATGAGCACCTTATCGGTCCACGTGAAGATCAAACCGAGCACAATGCCGGCCACACCGTAGAAGAACATGATGTCGCCATGGAAGAGGACGATGCCGTGGAGGGCACCGAAGAGCGCGAGGAAGGCGTAGCGGCGCACGACCACCGCGCGCGTGCGCCCCACGGGAAAGCCGCGGCGCCACAGGCTCATGACGATAAGGCCCACGCCAAAGCCCAACAGCGTGGAGAACATGGGCAGCCCGCGCACGTGAGAAGTCACCGCTGTGAAGAGGACTGCGGCGTCATCCGCGCTAGAGACGGCGCCGCCAAAGTAGTCGGCGCGCTCCGTCGTGTCGTCATCGAGGAACCACGCCGTGGGTGCGTTGGCGAGCGCAATGCCCAGCAAAGCGAGTCCGCGTGCGACGTCGGGGACGAGCATGCGGGGTGGGCGAGTGGGGGCATCGGCAGGCTGGTTATCGGCACTCATGGCCGTTAAGCATACCTAATTAGTGGGGAACTGTCGTGGCATGCGGCTTGCCAAAACGGTAGAAAATGGTCGAGTGCGGCGGGGATTTTGGCAGCTCGTGCGGGCTAGGAACGGTCCGCGAGCGTCGCGCGAATGGGGCGCGCGAGCTGCGTCATGCGGCGGCGGCCACGCAGCTCGATGGACTTCATGAGCGTCCAGCGGGCTTGTTCCGCCTCGTTCGCGGTCTTGAGCGTGGCAGCGTTGGTGAGCACGCGGCCCGGGGTGTCCTTGGCGAGCTCCGTGAGGCGCGCGGCTTCGTTTACCGCGTCGCCGATGACGGTGTACTCAAAGCGGTCCGCGCCGCCGATGTGACCTGCGACCACGTGGCCAGCCACGACGCCGATGCCTGCCTGCAGCTCCAGATCGCGCAGCTCCAGGCGTAGCTCTCGCGCGGCCTGCAGTGCCAGCGACGTGGAGTCGTAGACCGTGAGTGGCGCGCCGAAGATGGCCAGGGCCGCGTCGCCCTGAAACTTGTTGATGATGCCCTTGTTACGGTGCACGACGGCCACGACGCGCTCAAAGAACTCATTGAGCGCCTCCACGACCTCCTCCGGGGTGTGGTTGACCGCGAAGGTGGTCGAGCCGATGACGTCGACGAAAATGACGGCGACCTTGCGGTCCTCGCCGCCGAGCTGCGGCTTTTCCTCGAGCGCGCGCTGGGCGACTTCGGTGCCGACGTAGCGGCCGAAGATATCGCGCACGCGCTGGCGCTCGGCCAGGCCCTTCATCATCTCGTTGAAGCCGGCCTGCAGCACGCCCAGCTCCGAGCCGTCGTAGATATCGACCTGGACGCCCTTGTCGCCCAGGCGCACGCGCCGGATGGCGTCCTGGAGCTCGAGGATGGGGTCGACGACGGAGTGCATGGAAAAATACGTGCCGGCAAAACCCGTGATGAGTGCGGCGGCGGCGAGGCCCGCGATAAGAATGGAGAGGTCCCCATCAAACCACCCGGCGTAGCGCGCCCTCATGAGCAAGATGATGCCCACGAGCGGCACGCCTGAGGTCATGATCCATGCCGTGATGAGGCGATACTTCACGGGCGGCTCGAGCGTGGAGTCCTCAAAGCGGCGGGCGAGCGCTTCCGCCGCGATGGGACGCACGAGGTTCTCTGCCTGCAGGTACGTGAGTAGGCAGACGATCATCGCCGCGAGCGCGCCCGAAACCCCGATGATGACCGCAAGCCGCCCGGAATCGGCCGCCGCAATGATGACGGTGAGCATGATGCCTAGGCCCCATACGAGTCCGGCCACGCCCGCTTGATAGATAGGAATGCGCAGCACCAAGCCGCGCACCATGTTGGGATCGTGCGTATCTGGACTGCGTTGCCAATCGAGGACCGGCCGGAAAATAAAGCTCGTCACGACCATGCCCACGAGCACGGCAAAGACAACGTAAGCGACGCCGATAGCCCACAGGCTGTCAAAGCGTTCCGCGAATGCGCGTACTTCCGGCATGGGCAGCGCCACCACAAACAGCATGACGGCGATAGCTCCCGCGATATTGCCGCCCAGCACCAGCGCCGCGTATTTCGGCCACGAGGTGTGCAGGAGCCAGCCGGCTGCGCGCAGGAGTCTGTTCATAACTTCATACTCTACTAGGCTGGAGCGGGTGAGTTCCCCCGAAAATCTCTCTGTCGCCGCCCGGCTTGCCGATGCCCCCTCGGTCCGCGACACCATCCTCGCCGCGGCCGCCGCGGCGCATGGCTTGCCTGGTACCGACCCTCGTGCAATGACGCATTCCTGGCTGTTTACCGGCCCGCCCGGCGCCGGTCGTGCGCTGGCGGCCCAGGCGTTCGCGGCCGCGCTCATGTGTCCTGCGGAGCCCGGTCGCGGTTGCGGCACGTGCGAGACCTGCCGCGGCATTCTTGGGCCGGAACCACGGCACACCGACTTGGTATTCATCCGCCCTGAGGGGCTCACCATTGGCGTCGACGGCGTGCGCGACATGATCCGTGACGCCGCGACGCGTCCCACCGTCGCACCGTGGCGCGTGGTCATCTATGACAAGGCGGATCGTCTCACGGACTCCGCGGCCAACTCCTTGCTCAAAACCGTCGAGGAGCCTTCGTCGACGACGGTACTCATTTTGTGCGCGCCCTCGACGGCGCCGGAGGATTTCTCGCAGACCCTGCGCTCGCGCTGCCGCCACCTCTATATCCCTGCGCCGACCGTGGATCAGATCGTCGAGGATCTCGTTGCGGAAGGAGCCTCGCCTGCCGATGCCCGCCTCGCCGCCGTCACCAGCCTGCGCAACGTCGGCAGGGCACGCCAGCTTGTGCAGAATACGGACGCCCAGCGCCGCCGCACCATGGCCATCAACCTGGCCGAGGACATCTTTCATGGCTCGGGCGCTTTTGTCGCGGCCTCGCGGCTTATCACCAACGTGACCAACGAGGCGAAGACCATCAACGAGGCCAAAAACGCGAAGGAGGACGAGGAAATCGCCATGGCCTTCGGCGCCGGCGCGAAGGGCAAGGGCGCGGCGAAGGTGCAGAGCGAGATTAAGAAAGAGATCAAGAAACGGGAGCCAGCGCGCCGCTCGCGCCAGAAGCGTACGCAATACGACTTGCTCGATACCGCCTTGGTTGACCTCATGGGTATCTACCGCGACGCGCTCATGCTTAAAGTTGGCGCTGCGGTGGAGGCCACGCACCCCGATTTCTTTGGTCTCGCAGGCGATCTCGCCGCGCGCGTGAGCGAGGAAGGCCTCGTCGCGGCGCAGAACGCCATTGTCCTGTGCCGCGAGCGTTTGCTCGTCAACCTCGATCCCACGATGGCGCTCAACGGGCTGGTAGGACGCCTGCGCATAGCCTGCCGCGCCCGTTGACCGGCCCGATTTTTTAACTGGGACGGTTGTCCGCTAAGCTTATGCACGCTGTTACATGCAGCGTGCCGCCTTAGCTCAGTCGGTAGAGCATCTCACTCGTAATGAGAAGGTCGTGAGTTCGATTCTCACAGGCGGCTCCACTAAACCCCCAGCTAGAAAGCCTAGATAGCTTCTCTAGCTGGGGGTTTCGCGGTGTCACGCCGCGCACAAAAAGGGCTAAGTAGCAAAATGTGTGTCCGCTACG
>NZ_KV796384.1:0-5629 GCF_001809185.1 Corynebacterium sp. HMSC072G08 | reverse complement strand
AAAGAAGCGGAACTAAACCCAGGACGCTTCATGGGGCACAGCGCCTAAGGCGCATACGGAAGCTGGGTTAACATTTACTCATGTCTGTTTCTGAGCTGTCCACCAGTACCCAGAACTATTTGAAAGCTATCTGGGGGCTAAAGGAATGGTCATCCGAGCCCGTTACCGCCACACTTATAGCGAAACAGCTGGGACTCAAGCTCTCCTCGGTCTCCGATGCAGTGCGCAAAATGTCGAAGCAAGGGCTCGTGTCACACACGCCCTATGGCTCTGTGGAGTTAACCGAACTTGGCAGGCAGTACGCATTGGTCATGGTGCGCCGCCACCGATTGCTTGAGTCTTTTTTGGTTCAAGCATTGGATTATACGTGGGACGAGGTCCATGATGAAGCCGAAAATCTTGAACACGCGGTGTCTGACATGCTCATAGAGCGCGTGGATAAGTTCCTCAATTACCCCACTAGGGATCCACACGGCGACCCTATCCCTACGGTTGATGGACAGGTCACTATCCCCAGTGCGCACCGTCTCACCGACAGCGGCGCACAACCGCAGGTGACCGTGGAACGCATTTCTGATTCCGACCCACAACTGCTGGCCTTCCTCAAAGAGCAAGGCATCGTCATTGGGGCTGTTCTTACCACGCGCGAAGGAACGCCCTTTTCAGAATCGCTCGAAGTACAGGTAGCCGACAGTACTCAGTGGGTAGTACTTGGGCGCCCAGCTACGGACGCAGTGTTTGTAGCACACCACAGCCTGTAGTCTTTCCCTTTCTCATTAATCCTGTCCCTACCTGCCCTTTTAAAAACTACGGTGCGGCGTAGTTTGCAACTACGGTAGTACGTAGTTAATCTTTTCGATCATCACCTATCCCACTTATGGCTAAGGCCAGGATGAGCAGGATTGTCATGTCAGACTCACCAGATTTGGTGTACTTTTCTAGCGTTTCTGAAAACACAAAAAGATTCGTCGAACGCTTAGATAGACCCGCAGTGCGCATTCCACTGCGGCCCAAGAAAACCGGAATGATCCAGGTTTCACACCCGTACGTACTCATCGTTCCAACCTACGGCGGTGGCTCGCTCAAACGCGCAGTCCCCAAACAGGTCATCGACTTCCTCAATGACCCAATCAACCGTTCCTTTATCCGGGGCGTGATTACCTCAGGCAATACCAACTTCGGAAGCGCTTACTGCGTCGCCGGCCGCATCATTTCCGCTAAGTGCCACGTTCCAGAGCTGTATCACTTCGAGCTACTCGGCACGCAGAAGGACGTTGCCGCTGTAAAGCAGGGCCTTCACAAGTTTTGGGAGCAGCAAAGCAACTAACAATTACACCCCATTGATTTCCCACAAAATGAAGACCACATCCGCAACACACAGATTGGAAACCACAATGCCGCCACTTAAGGCCACCCCCACACAGCCCATTGGCCCTACGCCCCGCACCGCTTCAGCAGACGATGCCGGCGGTGTCGGTAAGCGCAAGAGCTACCATGCACTCAACGCGCAGCTGAACCTATTCGACGATTCGGGAAGAATCCAGTTCGACAAGGACATTGAGGCAACACAAGACTTTTTAGCGCACCATGTCACTCCCCGCATGCATCAGTTTGAATCCACCAAGCAGCGCTTGGAGTGGTTGGTTGATAACGAATACTACGAGCGGGAATTCCTTGAGCTTTATGATGACGATTTTCTGTGCACTATGTACGACAGAGCCCACCGAGCCAAGCATCAGTTCCGCACTTTCCTCGGCGCATTTAAGTTCTTTACTTCATACGCACTGAAAACCTTTGATGGCTCGCGATTTCTGGAAGGCTACGAAGAACGCGTCGCCACCACAGCTTTGTACCTTGCACAGGGCGATGAAGAGCTTGCGGAGAAGCTGGTGGATGACATCATGACCGGACGCTTCCAGCCCGCCACCCCTACTTTTCTCAACGCAGGAAAAGCCCAGCGTGGCGAAATGGTCTCCTGCTTCCTCCTTCGCATCGAAGACAATTTGGAAAGCATTGGCCGCAGCGTGAACTCTGCACTGCAGCTTTCAAAACGCGGCGGTGGTGTGGCCTTGTTACTGAGCAATCTGCGCGAATCCGGAGCCCCAATCAAAAAGATTGAGAACCAAGCTTCCGGCGTAGTCCCAGTCATGAAAATTCTGGAAGATAGCTTCAGCTATGCCAACCAATTGGGCGCTCGACAGGGCGCTGGAGCCGTCTACCTACATGCGCACCATCCAGATATTCTTCGTTTCCTGGATACCAAGCGGGAAAATGCCGATGAGAAAGTCCGCATTAAGACTCTTTCGCTGGGAGTTGTTATTCCAGATATAACCTTCCAGCTGGCCAAAGAGAACAAGGATATGCATCTTTTTAGCCCGTATGACATCGCTCGCGAGTACGGCGTAGCCATGTCTGACATGTCTATCACCGAGTATTACGACGAGCTGGTTTCCAATCCGCGAATTTCTCATACGACTATCAAGGCCCGCGAGTTTTTCACCACGCTGGCTGAGCTTCAGTTTGAATCTGGATACCCCTACATACTCTTTGAGGATACGGTCAACCGCGCTAATCCCCTCAAAGGACATATCAATATGTCCAATCTGTGTAGTGAGATCCTCCAGGTCAACACGCCATCCACCTACGGCGCCTCAGGTAACTACACCACCGTTGGCCAGGACATTTCCTGCAATCTAGGGTCGCTCAACATCGCTAAAGCTTTTGAATCACCGGACTTTGGGGAAACTGTTGAAACCGCGGTGCGCGCTCTCACGAAGGTCTCAGACCTAACAAATATCGAAGCTGTTCCTTCCATCGCTCACGGTAATGCATCCATGCATGCCATCGGGTTGGGCCAAATGAATCTCCACGGTTTCCTGGCTTCCAAGCGTATTCCTTATGGCTGCGCCGAAGCACTGGACTTTACAAATATCTATTTCCTGACCGTGACCTATCATGCGCTCCGTGCATCCCATGCGCTAGCGGTTGAGAAAGGTCAACGATTCACTGGCTTTGAAGAATCCACCTATGCCACTGGCGTCTACTTCGACAAGTACATCGACCAAGACTGGGCGCCGGCCACTGACCACGTAAAACAGCTATTCCATGAGGCTGGCGTGCAGATTCCTCAACGCGAGGATTGGCTGTGGCTCAAGAACCAAGTGATGCAAGACGGCATCTACAACGCCTACTTGCAGGCAGTTCCACCCACTGGATCAATTTCCTACATCAATGACTCCACCGCGTCCATACACCCGATTGCCTCCAAGATTGAAATACGCAAGGAAGGCCGCTTGGGGCGCGTGTACTACCCCGCACCGGAAATGACCAACGACAACTTGGAGTATTTCGATGACTCCTACACCGTGGGGTACAAAAAAATCATCGACACCTACGCTATGGCCACCCAACACGTGGACCAAGGGCTTTCCCTGACTTTGTTCTTCACCGCTGACACCACTACGCGGGACATCAACAAGGCACAAATCTATGCCTGGAAAGCCGGAATCAAGACCTTGTACTACATCCGTTTACGCCAACCTGCACTCCAGGGAACCGAGGTCGAAGGCTGCGTTTCCTGTGCTCTGTAGGAACACGGTCCTTCCTTCATTCACAACCATCCATCAAGAAAGAAAGAAGCTATGTCTTCAACATCAAACACTGCTGAGCTAACCAGCATCTCAGTTACGCCGCCAAGTTACCGGCATGACCCTTCAGCCCGCATCCGCGCCATCAATTGGAATCGGGTGAGCGATGAGAAGGATCTTGAAGTGTGGAACCGCCTCACCGCCAACTTTTGGTTGCCAGAAAAGGTTCCACTTTCAAACGATCTCCCGGCGTGGCAGAGGATGACACCGGAGGAACGCAACCTCACCATGCGGGTGTTCACGGGACTCACCACCCTGGACACCGTCCAGGCCACTGTGGGCGAAATCTGTCAGATCCAAGATGCCCGCACCGAGCACGAGGAGGCCGTGTATACCAACATCGCCTTCATGCAATCAGTCCATGCCCGTTCTTACTCTTCAGTGTTTTCTACTTTGAGCAGTACGAAAGAAATTGATGAGGCATACCGCTGGGCGGTGAATAATGACCTTCTCCAGGCACGCGCCAAAAAAGTGCTCACTCATTATTTTGGACCCGATCCACTCAAGCGCAAAGTGTCATCGACGCTGCTTTCCTCGCTGCTTCTCTACGCGGGTTTCTATCTTCCCCTGCATTTTTCCGTCCACGCCACCCTGACAAATACGGCAGACATGATTCGCCTCATTCTGCGTGACAAGGCAGTGCACGGTTACTACTCAGGCTACAAGTACCAGCGCGGACTGGAAACGTCTGCTCCACAACGGCAACAGGAGATGCATGATTTCACTATTTCCTTGCTCGAAGAGCTTTATGCCCTAGAGCTGGATTATTCCGGCGAGCTATATGAGCCGTTGGGGCTCATGGATGATGTAGCTGTATTCGTTCGCTATAACGCCAATAAGGCGCTCATGAATTTGGGCTACCCGGACTACTTCCCACCTGAAGAAACGGAAGTGAACCCGGAAATCCTCGCTGCCCTAGCACCTGGAGCAGATGAAAACCATGACTTCTTCTCCGGCTCCGGTTCCTCCTATGTCATTGGCACCGCTGAAGAAACGAGTGATGATGACTGGGATTTCTAAACCGTTTCCACGACCAGACCAAGGAAGCTGGCTTGAGACCATCGCGCTGTTTGAAGCCATCCGCGAAGGAAACCAACCAGCAGCCATGCGGCTTTTGGATACGTCCGCCGCACGGGAGGCCGTCCTCGGGGGACTGTTAGGACTCATCGAACTGTACTTCCGCCATGAAGAAGACAAAGTGGATAACTTTCTTACTGCCGCCCACGCCGCCGGGCCACCGCCTGCCTTTGGCTGCAAGCCTTTTCTCCCTTGATCGCACGTACCTACGCCCAACTAAGAAGAAAGGACTTCCTATGACCACCCCACGCATTAGTGTTATCGTCGGCAGCCTGCGCCGCGGCTCATTTGCGCGCAAGATTGCACACGAAGTGCTCACAATGATCCCTGAAAACTACCAGGCAGACATCGTTGAAATCCGTGACTTGCCGCTCTATGACTTCGACTACGATGACCCCTCGGTCACGGACAAGCCCATTCCAGCTGAGTACACCACTTTCCGCGACACCATCAAGAACTCGAGCGGCGTCCTCTTTGTTACCCCGGAAAATAACCGTACTATCCCTGCCTGTCTCAAGAATGCAGTGGACATCGGTTCCAAGCCCAACTCGGATGTGGCTTGGAAGAACCTTCCCGCAGGTATCATCAGTCACTCTGTAGGCCGCATGGGCGGCTACAGTTCACAGAAGAACCTCCGGCTCGCCCTGTCCTACTTCGATATGCCGCTTCCTGGTCAGCCCGAGGTATTCCTTGGCCAATCCCCCACCCTCTTCGAAGACTCCGGCCATCTCAATGAAGGCACCGCAGGCTTTGTCAAAGACTACGTTATACGCTTCCTGCAGTTGGTCGACATGACATTAACAGCCAAGCACAGCTAGCGACGGCGACTAACCCTAGCCACCGCCCTCTACGAAGTACTTGAAGGCTTCTAAAGGGGCTCTTCCGGTTTTAGAGTGCATTGATTT
>NZ_KV796383.1:0-10991 GCF_001809185.1 Corynebacterium sp. HMSC072G08 | reverse complement strand
ACAACCCTTAACGAGTTGCTCTCAAGCGACTTATTCAAACTTAGTGATTGGCTTTGACTCTGTCAAATCCGAATCAACGGAGTTTGCGTTGCCGCCTCGCTGGCGACTCGGATAAATATAGGCCCGGACCTAGATTCAAACAAATCGCGAGGTCAGGGCCTTAAAAATCTAGTGGTAGCACGCCATCAAACCATTGGGTCCTTCGATGACTTGGATGAGGGTTTCGAAGATATCGGTGAGGATGTCGTCTTTCATGATGGACTCGGTGGGTCCGAACTCCACGATCTGCCCGTCTTTACACGCACAGACATAGTCGGCATAGCGCGCGGCGAAGTTGATGTCGTGGAGGACGACGATGATGGTGCGGCCGAGGTCGCGGGCGGCGACCTGAAGGTGCTTCATCATCTCCACGGAGTGCGCGATATCCAAGTTATTGAGTGGCTCGTCGAGGAGGACGTAGTCAGTCTCCTGGCAGAGCACCATGGCGACGTAGGCGCGCTGGCGCTGGCCACCAGAGAGCTGGTCGAGGTAACGGTCCTGGAGTTCTTCCAAGTGGAGGAAGCGGATGTACTTGGAGATGATCTCCTCGTCGCCGGCGGTAATGCGCCCCTGCGTATACGGGAAGCGGCCAAAGCCCACGAGCTGGCGCACGGTGAGTTTGGTGACGAAGTGGTTCTCCTGGCGCAGGATGGACAGCACCTTGGCCAGTTCCTTGGACTTGGTCGAGGTGACGTCGTGGCCGCCCACGGAGATGGAACCGGCGTCCATGTCGAGAAGGCGACCAATCATGGTGAGCATCGTCGACTTGCCGGCGCCGTTGGGCCCCACGAGGGCGGTGATGCCGCCGGAGGGGATCTCCAGATCGAGGGGTCCGATGGTGAGCGACGAAGAGTAGGACTTCGTCACGTTCTTTAAAGAAATCACAGTCTGCCCTTTCGCAATATGACGAACAGGAATACGGAGCCGCCCACGAGCTCGATGATGATGGAGACCACGCCTTGGGCACGGAACACGTGGTTCATGATGAAGTAGGCACCGGTAAGCACGAGGAAGCCAAGACCGATGGCCATCGGGAAGATATAGCGGTGATCGTAGGTGTCCACGAACTGGTACGCCAGGGTGGCCACGAGGAAGCCGAGGAAGGTCATCGGACCGACCAGCGCGGTGGTCGTCGCCATGAGCATGGAGACAAGGATGAGCGTGTAGATTGCGTTGTACTTGTGGTTCACTCCGAGGTTCTGCGAGACGTCTGCACCCAAGGCGATGACGTTCAGGCGCCGCGCGTTGAGGAACAACAGGACTGTCGCGACGATCACGATGGGAATGGCCACCGAGTAGTACTCGGTGGACGCGTTGTTCACGGAGCCAAAGAGACGCGCGGTGAGCACGTCGAACTCGGAGGGCGTAAGCAGGCGCTGCATGAAGGTGGAGAGCGACCCCAGTCCCCCGCCGATGACCACACCCACGAGCAGCATGGCGTGAAGGTTCTTCTCCGCACCGGTGAGCAGCCAGGAGTAGAGCAGGAGGGACAGCAGAATCATGATGCCCATCTGCATGAGGAACGTCCCGAAGTTGCGCGAGGCCGTGAGCCCCGCGGCGCCCAGGAAGAAAACGGTCGCCGTGTTGATGACGCGGTAGAGCGCCTCGAAGCCCATGATGGACGGGGTGAGGATGCGGTTATTCGTTACCGTGTGGAAGGCGACGGTGGCCATGGCTTGGCACACGGCGACGATGGCCATGGCGGTGACGGCATCGGCGCGGCGCTCGGCGATGAGCCAGAACTTGCGGGTGCCGAATGGCATGGGGTTGTCCCAGGCGAGCAGGCCGAAGGCAAAAACTAAAGCCAGACCCCAAACGACGGACAGCGTTATCCAGTATTTCTTAGTGACCACGGTTGCTCCTCACGATGAGGACGACGAAGACGACGGCGCCGATGATGCCGAGGATGACGGAGACGGGCATCTCGAAGGGCGAGATGATGACGCGGCCCACGAGGTCGCAGAGCGTGACAATGCCGATACCGAGGACGCAGACCCACGGCAGGTTGGAGCGCAGGTCGTCGCCGCGGATCATGGATACGACGTTGGGCACGATGAGGCCGAGGAACGGCAGGGAGCCGACGACGACGGTGACGACGCCGGTCGCGATCGCGATAAGGCCGGTGCCGATGAGCAGCAGACGGTTGTAGTTGAGACCGACGTTCGTGGCGACGTCCTCGCCGAGGCCGACGACGGTGAGGCGGTCGGCGAAGAGGAAGACGACGATGAGCACGATGAGCACGATCCAGAGGACCTCGTACTGCCCCGAGTAAACCGAGGTAAACGAGCCCATGAACCAGATGCCGAGCTGTTGGAGCATGTCCGTTTCCAGCGCGAAGAAGGTCGAGACGGCGGAGACGACGGAGCCGAGCATGATGCCGATGATCGGCACAATGAGCGAGGAGCGCAGGGTCACGCGGCGCAGGAAGAGGAAGAAGACCATCGTGCCGATGAAGGCGAAGGCCACGGAACCGACCATGCGCACAAGGATGGTCGAGCCAGGAAAGACGACCATCGTGAAGAGTAGGCCGAGGCCGGCCCACTCGGTGGTGCCCGTCGTAGACGGCTCGGTGAAGCGGTTTTGCGTGAGCAGCTGCATCACGAGGCCGCTCATGGCCATGGCGGCGCCAGCGAGCACGAGCGCGATGGTGCGCGGCACGCGCGTGGTCATAAACATGTCAAAGCCGTCGCCGTGCGAGAACAGGTCGTACTCCCCCGTCGCCAGCGAGGCGAGCAAGAGCGCGAGCACGCCGATGCCCCCAAGCACCAGCTTCCAGTCCCACAGGCGCCGGCGGGTCCGCGGCGCCTCGAGTGTGTCAGTCATGAAAAATCCTTAAAACCGGAGGGGCAACGCGGCCGCTCCGGTGAAGGGGTCTAGCAGGGATTACTTAGCCGACTCAAAAGCGTCAGCGATCTGGTTGAGAACCTCGGTGTAGGTGATGATGTTCTCGTTGGTGTAGGTATCCTCCGGGGCCGTGATGATATGGCCGTCCTTGACGGCGGCGACGTTCTGCAGCGCGGCGTTGTCCTTGATCAGCGCCTCGCCGTGGAGCTGGCCATCCTTGGCGCCAATGGCACCGTCACGGTCCATGATGAAGATCCAGTCCGGGTTGGACTCGGCGATGGCCTCGACGGAGATGTCGTCGCCCTCGTGGTTGTTCGAGCCGTTTTCCACCTCGAGGGACGGCGTGAGGCCGAGCATGTCGAAGTATGGGCCGAAGAAGCGGCCTTCGTGCGGAGCGATGTAGCCGATCTCGCCGCCGGAGGTGTTCACGGCCATGATCTTCTTGGACGGATCGTAGGCCTTCTTCGCACGCTCGAGTGCCTTGTTGAAGTCGTCGACGAGCTTCGCGGCATCCTCCTCGTGGCCGAAGATCTGGCCCAGGGCCTCAGTCTGGCGGATGAGCTCGGCCGGCAGGTCCTTGCCGTCGCGCGGCTCGAAGTCGAGCACCGGCACCTCGTCGCCCACGAGCTCCTGGAGGTCCTCTTGGTACTGCTCGAAGCGCTGGCCGTTGATGACGATCTGCGGGTCCGCGGCGACGAGCGCCTCAAGGTCCGGCTCCTTGTGGCTGCCCAGGTTGGCCTCGACGGTATCGGCGTTGATCTTGTCCGAAAGCGTCTTCGGCACGAGCTTGATCGGCGCCGCCACGATGTTGACGCCCCAGTCAGCGAGGATTTCGAAGGAACGGTTATCCGTCACGGCCACGCGATCATATGGGAGGGTGAGCTCGTGGGAGCCGATGTTGTCTTCGATGGTGAGCGTGGTGGCATCGGCAGCAGCGGCCGAGGTCTCCGTGGACTGAGAGGACTCCGTGGAGGAGCAGGACGCGAGCAGCGCGGCGGCGGTCACGGTAGCAACGGAGGCAACAAGAGTGCGACGAATCGTCATTGCGAGATAGATCCTTTTCATTTCCCGCCCAGAGCGAGATTAGGAGAGCGTATGTTTACGAAAGGTACCCTAACCAAACTTAGGCAAGGCACGCAAGGGGGTACCCCCATCCATCGAAAGATGGAGTCCACCCCACGCAGTAGAACTCTCGGACGGGCTTTCTCTCCTCGGCCTCGTTGCCCTTCTCGGAGCCTGGTCAACTGGCCGCGCAACTTCCCTGCCCCGTCGCCGTGGCCGCCCGCCCCGCCATCCGCCTGCGCCGGCGCATGTACCTGCAAAGGATCGTCGCCGACCTCGAGGACGCGGACGAGGAAGGCTCCTACTACTAAGCCTTATTTACCTGCGGGCACCGTAATCACGTGCACACCCAGCTCGCGAATCTGCGCGAGAATGTCCGCTGGCGCGTCCGTGGTCGTGACCAGCTGATGCAAATCCTCGATATCGCCAAACCGAAACGTCGAGACATGATTAAGCTTGCGCGGCGCCACGGCCAAGATGCGTCGCGTTGCCGCGCGCATCGCGGCGCGTTTATTCTCCGCATCGTCATACGTTGTCGTCGCCAGCCCGTGTTCCAGCGACGTCGAACACGACCCCAGCACCACCACGTCTGCGCGAAATTCCCGCAAGGCGCTCGCCACCGCGACGCTGGACAACGCCAGCGTGTCCGGTTCGACCTGCCCACCCGGCACAAAGATATTCGCTCCCGGCTTCGCCCCGAGCGCCGCCGCGGAATGCAGGCTCAGACACATTGCCGTAATGGGCCGGCCAGCCAGCCGCTGCGCAATGGCCTGCACCGTCGTGCCGTTATCAAAAATCACCGCGTCATCATCTGCAATTAACTCCGATGCCGCCCGCGCAATCGCCGCCTTCGCCTCCGGGTCTTCTGCCTGCCGCGCCCGGAAAGGCTTGGGCGTTCCGCGCCGCTCGACCCGGCGCGCCCCACCATGCGTGCGCACGAGCAACGACAAAACACAACTTTCACCCCACATAGCCAGCATCCCCCTGGCAGAGGTCAGGCCAGACATGGTGAAACAATCCCAGAAGCGATAGCCCCGGACGAGGACCGCATTAACCGAAAAATTCGGCAAATGCTTCAGGTGCGAAAGCATTCTCCATGTCTTTGGGGAAAGGTACGACAGCGCGATCGATTGAGGCAGCCAATTCGTTGAGCTTCAGCTGCGTCGCAGCCAGAGTGCGCGGTCCTGCCCACGACGACAGAATTTCCACTTGCTGCTCCTGAGTCGCTGGTTCAGAAAGCATATAAACGCCCCGTACCGCAGCAACGATGTCCGCGTCATCTCCAGTACGATTCACGCAGACCTCGAGTCCAATTGCATCGTCTGCGAGATGTACTCCGAAAGTCATCGTTACGTTGATGGGAATCTCTTCCCCATTGCTGCTGAAGCTTTTTGCTTCAGCGCTGACTTTCGCTACGGAATATGATTCGGAGATTATCAGCTCCGTCCCCTCACCCATGCACCTTGCTCCTTGTTGTCGTTCTAAAAGACGGTCCGCGGCGCGGAGAGAACTCCGATGTTAACGGATCCCCAGTAGCGATAACCTTCATCTGAAAATGGGTCGTACTCGGGGGCGAGGGAGAATGCACCGCGGACGGTTCAACTTCTTGGAAGCTGTGAACCCAGGCCGACATGGAGAGCTCAGCCCCCACGGCCTTGGCATACCGCCGAAGAGTAGACATCGTAAAATTCGATTCGCCTTGCTCAAAAGCAACAATTACGTCGCTTTCTACTCTGAGCGCGGCCGCCACCTCGTCGATAGTTCGACCGCTGTCTTGGCGAATTGCTCGCAAGTCATCAACCAGTTTAAGTTGAGCACGGGCATTGACCCGCCCGAGCGAGTTTCGACTTCTCATGGGACACCACCTCTCCGTCTACATAGCCTTCGGTCCCCACATAGCTTTTAGTCTGAGTATAGATTAGCTTTCGCGCAGGTACCTAAGACTAAATTGCTTATGGTCGCGAGTCCAGCGTCGCGCCTCATCAATCGCACCCTTGATGTGGGAATCTTGCTTGCCGCGTTTCACTTTCTTTTTGCGCACCTTTTTCCCACGCAGGCTGGAGAACAAGACATCATCGGTCGGCTCACTGGTTTCGGCATCATTCAAATCATGGAAATAGGATCGCCAGAGAATTCCGTCTTCTTCGTTGAAGGAGCTTCCTTGAAAACGAATTTCTCCGCACCACGGGATTTGCCCACTTGCTGCACGCCAACGACGCAGTGTTCTTTCCCCCACCGGACAACGATAACTCCCACGTCCACGACCAGTCTCCGCATTGTCAGCAACCGGAAGTCCACGTTGAACCGCTCGATCGAGAAGCTCATCATACAAATCAGCCGCAGCTTCATCGTTTTCGCACAGCTGCTCGTATTCAGATTGATAGCGAGGCGCCTCATGTACTCGGGCACCCGGCTCATTCAAGCGGCACAGTTCATCATCCATGTAACGGTCCTCTTCTAATTCCAAAGGTCTTGAATTGTGATAGTTAATTTTAAACGGCGCACTCGACATGAGCGCCTGCCCTTGAATCCGCGTTACGCACCCAGGTCCGTCAGGAATTCACCCCTGTAGCCTCACCGCAATCCGTCCCCAACGTTCATGCCAATCTCGTCCTCAGCTCACAGCTGCGCAGCGCTCGTTCCACTGCCCCACTTTTGTCAGCCTTTCACAAGGCACTCTCACAGCGATTATCTTCGTTAACGTTAAAGCGCGCCCCGCTCCAATGCCGAAGTCACTGAAAGACGAGCCCTCCCGCGCCCTCACAGCAGCTCTTGTATGGACCATCAGGAAAACCTATGCCCACGAATCGAGCCGCCCGTACGCTACTTCGACTAAACGCCTTCTCCTTGGCCAGAAACAAGCTCACATCGACACCAGTTCTTGTTATTCTCACCTCATCATGACCGCGTCCCGCTCACCCCAGGCCTCCAGCCCAAACAACACCGAACTCGACGCACTACGCCTCCGCGTCGAAGGGCTGGAACGTGCCCTCCTCGCCCTCGCCGGTGTTTCCTCCGTCGAGGAACTCCTTGAGCAGCACGCAATTCCTGATGCACCAATCAACCTTGCGCAGCCCACGGAATCTCTACCCGACGTCCCTGTTTCACCAACACCAGCCGCCCGCACTCGGATGTCAGGCGAAGTAACAAAAGACTCCTCCACCGCGGAGAAAATGGCGCTCTACATGTCGCGCTTCCGCGGCCGCCAGGACATCCACGCCATCGCGTGGACGAGCAAGGACGGCCAGAAGAAGGCCTGGTTCCCCGCCACGCGTCACACGAAGTTCAAGGATGACCCATCACCGGAGAACCTCCGCCCACTCGACGCGTCGGTCATCACCAAGCATCTCACCCGCACCGAGTTCTTCGCCGGACTCTACCCCTTGCTTCCCGATGACACCTGCTATCTCCTCGCCTGTGACTTCGACGACGGCGACTTCCAACAAGACGCCCTCGCCTACGCCGAACAATGCCGAGCCCACGGACTCGATCCGCTCATCGAGGTCTCTCGCTCCGGCGCCGGCGCCCATGTCTGGATCTTCTTTGAGACCGCGGTTCCCGCGCAGCTCGCCCGCCAGGTTGGTCTCGGTTTACTCGCAAGCTCTCCACGTCCCGTGAAGTTCTCGAGCTACGACCGCTTCTTCCCTGCCCAAGATCGGCTGCCCGTCAACGCGCGCGGCCAGGCCCAGCTGGGCAACCTCATCGCCCTCCCGCTGCAGGGCAACCATCGCCAGAAAGGCACTACCGTCTTCGTCGACGACGATTTCCATCCCTTCGACGATCAATTCGCCGTTCTTTCCTGCACCCGCCTCGCCACGCAGCACCAACTTCAGAAGATCCGCGATGCGCTCTACACCGACCACGATCCCGAGAAACTCCCCTCTCCACCCTGCAAGCAACAGTTAAAGAAAATCGCCAAGACCAACAAAGCCAAAAGCGACAAAGACCGGAAGGCCTCCGTCACCCACGACGCCCTCGTCCACATCGCCACCGCCAACCTCGACACCGCCACGCTCAATGCCCTGCGCCACCTGGGTGTCTTCCCCAACCCCGAGTTCTACAAGCTCCAAAATCAGCGCTTTTCCACATGGGGCACGCCCCGCGTCATCGTCCGCTATCAGGAAGACGCCAGCCCACACGGCAAGCACGAGCTCCTCCTCGACCGTGGTCTCCTCGAGCCAGCCATCGACATTCTCAAAGAAGCTGGCTACACCATCACCCGGCGCGGCCACACGCCCAAGCCGCCGAAGATTGACGCCACCTTCACCGGCGAGCTCACCCCGCCGCAGAAGAAGGCACTCAACGACATTTCAGCCCACCACACTGGTGTCCTCGTCGCTCCACCCGGCACCGGTAAGACCGTCATCGCCTGTGCACTCATCGCGCGCCGCCGCGTTCCCACCGCCGTCATCGTCAAAACCAAGGAACTCGCCGCGCAGTGGCACGATCGCCTCACACGTTTCCTCGACGTCTTACCTGGCACCAAAGCCAAGCCCACCCACGTCGTGGACATCATCAGCGCCGTCGCGCTCGGCCGCAAGGACACAGACGCTTCTTTTCTCGAAAAGTACGGTCACGTCATCGTCGATGAGTGCCACGGCGTCGCAGCACCGGGACTGACCGCTGCACTGAGCAAGCTCAACATCCGCTATTGGACGGGGCTGACCGCCACGCCCTACCGTTCCGATGGTCTCGATCGCCTCATCACCATGCTGCTCGGACCCATCCGCCACACCATCGCGCCCCAGCGCACCACCCGGCGCGAGTACCACCCTCACCTCACCGAGTTCACCCACGAGATCCTCGGCCCTGTCGACATGACGGAGATCTACAACGCCCTTGCTGCCGATGCCGCCCGCAACGCCCTTGTCATCTCCGTCACCGCCGCCACAGCGCAGGCTGGCCACAACGTCCTCGTCCTGTCCAACCGCCGCGCCCACGTCGCCGCGCTCACGGAGGAACTTCGCCACCAGCTCCCCGATGCCAACGTCTTCTCCCTCACCGGCGGCCTCACCCCCGCCGAGCGCCACGACCTCCACGCCCAACTCGACGCCTCGACACACTTCGTCCTCGTCGCCATGGACAAAGTCGCCGGCGAGGGCTTTGACCTCCCCACCATCGACGCCCTCGTCCTCGCCTCCCCCATCTCTTTCAAGGGCAACATCATCCAGCGCATCGGCCGAGTGACCCGCAGCGAGACCAACGCCACCGCCACCGTCCACGACTTCAACGACTACAACTGCCCTCCCCTGGCCACAATGTTCAAACGCCGCCAACGCGTCATCAAAAACGAAGGCTTCGACATTATCCCCGTCACCGGCACCCCGGACACACCGCTTCCGCTCTCGCCTGCCGACGTCTCCGCCCCCAGGACCGCAGGTAGCTGAGACACCGAATGCACTACGGAGCGTGACATTTTCTCCGCTAATTGCCCAATGGTAGCTTCGGCAATGCAGCATACAGCGCCTCGCACTGCGGACATGCCGGCAGCGAGTCTGCGTCTTGTGTGGGAACGAAATAGACTCCACACAAGGAACGCACACCAGTCCCATCTATGATCTTGCTTGCTAAATGTTCACGGTGTGTGAAATGTGCGACGGCCCCGAGTTCTACCTCCGCGAGGGTGCGCATCACATCATGCGTTTCTAGCTCGGAAATGCGCTTGTCGAGACTCCCCGGCTCTTCCATTTGATGAAACGCGTCCCCAACACGATCCCAGCCTTGTGCGGGCGGGTAGACCGAAGCCAATACACGAACGATGAGCTGCCAATAGAGCTCCTCGTTGAAGTTGACTCCACGCTGCGGAAAGAACTCAACGATGACTTCATCTGCGGCGATGCGGTCCTCGCCCCGCACCAATTCCACGTACAACTCGACGGTCGCGAACCTCCCCAATCGCGCTAGCGGATGGTTCACGTCAAAGCGCGCTATCCCACCGCCACAAATCTCCTGCAACGCAACCAGCACCTCACGCTGGATATTGAGTTCCCACTCCGTACGAATACGCGCCGCCGTCTCCAACTTCAGCAAACGTTTATCGTCTTCCGTCGGCAATAGCCGAGTAATAGTACCGTTGTGCTCCTCACGCTCCACAAATTTATAGAAGTCGTCATTGTCCTCATGACCACCTTTTGCACGCCCTGCAGCAACCAGCCAGCACACTCCTGTTCCAGGATCGGTCCACACCCCGCCTCGCCACTGAGACTGCTTTATCTCCAGCAGACGAATGGAGACAGCACTCCCAATAGCGCCCACGTAGTTATCGGCGGACGCTGTGTCGGTGAACGATTCGGCGGTCTTCCTTATGATCGGATGTGCGAGCTCGCTTAACGGCAATAAATCTTCGTAACGCTCATCACCCACCGCACGCATGACGAACGATTCTTGCCAGCCGTCCCTCAAGTCCTCTTTAAGTACTCGAAGCGTGGGACGCCCGCGTCTACTATGCATAGCCCTTTTCGTACCGCAGAACCAAAACTAGAGCAAGTCCGCAATCGTTGCATCTACTGCACGCGTGGTTTGCTGCTGGCGTGCCAGACGCTGTGCCAGTTCAATACGATCCGAATCGCGCTGCTGCTCGAATAGGGCGAGGTCGACTACACGAATGCGTCGATGCGTGCCTACCTTAAAGTAGGGAATTTTTCCCTGATCGAGAAGGCGATTGAGAAATGTACGGCTCATACCGAGCTGCTTAGCTGCCTCATTCGGCGACAACGCAGCATCTTCCTCTGCGCTCAGCAGATTGCCACCGTTACGAAGCACCTCTGCAATGTTCTGCATAAGAGTACGTACAACCGGCGATTCGCTCGCTTTCGCAAGCGCGTCAAACTCCTCCAGCTGCTGAGGAGTCATCTTTTCGTCCTGGAGAATACGCATGGTCAACCTCTGCTTCAACACAACATAGTGTGTAGCAATCTCACTACACCATCTGTCGTAAGTGACACTACCGTTAAGACGGGAAAGTGTAAAGCAGTTTGACATGACACTCCCTGTGACATTTAAACCCTGATACCTGTGAGGTTACCCTCGTTTAGTGGACACCCTAT
>NZ_KV796382.1:0-45735 GCF_001809185.1 Corynebacterium sp. HMSC072G08 | reverse complement strand
AGACCATTGCCCAGCGCACCGAACAGCTCGCCGCCGAGCGCAACCTCATCCCGCTGCCCGAACCGGAGGAGACCAGCTTCGCCGACTAGGAATGACGACGAGCGACAAGGATAACGTCTCTGTGGTGCATGGCCCCGGCGCCGTGCGTGACGTGACGTTCGCGGCGGGATAATTCGACGACCTCGAGCTGCGTGAGTTGTTCGGCGAGCCATTCTGGCATGGCCACCTCATCGGATTCCATTTCGTGGTGGACGAAGAGGAGCGTACCACCAGGAGCGACAAGCGACTCGAGGAGCGAGACTGCCTCCGCGGTCGCGGGAATCCCTCCGTAGTGGACCGAGACCAAGTCATAGGTTGTGCCGCCGAGCTCGGCGAAGTCCGCGACGCGAGCGGTTAATCCGTGTGCGCGGGTGCGGGCAACGGCGGTAGGCGCGAAGTCGATGCCTTCGGCGTCCCAGCCGTGCGCGGCGAGCCAGGCAAGGTCCGCGCCTTCGCCGCAGCCGATGTCAAGGGCGGTGCCGGGCTTGAGCGTGCCCGCGTAATCGACAAGCGTGGAGTTGGGGTTGCCGGACCACAGTTGCTCGGACTCGAGGTAGCGGGCTTCCATTTCCTCGGCGGTGGGCTGGTATCCAGGACCCTTGTGCTCGTGGTGATGATGGTGCTGTGTCATTGCATCGATGCTACTGGCAGGAGTGCCTAGGCGCGCTCGATGGGGTTCGTGAGCGAACCGATGCCGGGAATCTCGATCTCGATGGAGTCGCCCGGGACCATGGGCGCGGTGCCAGCCGGGGAACCGGTCGTGACAACGTCGCCGGGCAGTAGGGTCATGGACTGGGAGATCTCGGCGAGGATCCCGCCCATCTTCACGATCATCTGGTTCGTGTTGGAGTCCTGTTTCTGCTCGCGGACGCCGTCGTGGGTGAGGTAGGCGTTGATCTTGGTGTCATCGAGATCGAACTTGTTGATGTCGGTCTCGATCCAGGGACCAAGCGGGCAGAAAGTGTCAATGCCCTTGGCACGTGCCCACTGGCCATCCTTGAACTGGAGGTCGCGGGAGGAGACGTCGTTGCAAATGAGGAAGCCAAGGACGTGGTCCTGCCAGTGCTCCGGATCGATGTTCTTGGAGACCTTGGAGATGACGACGGCGAGCTCGCCCTCGAACTCGACGTTGGTGGCGAACTCCGGGATCTTGATGGGAGCGCCGGGGCCGATGACGGCGGTGGACGGCTTGACGAAAATGGTCGGCGGCAGGTCGTCTGCTGACTTGGCGAAGACCTCGGCGACGTGGTCGGCGTAGTTGCGGCCGAGCGCGACGACCTTGGTGGGCAACGTCGGCGCGAGGAGGCGGAACTCGCCTTCCTTAAACTCGCGGCCGGTGGTCTCCGGCGGGGTAAACGGGGTGCCGGAAATTTCCTTCGCGACGAGCGAGCCGGGCTCGCCCTCGATGATGGCGAAACAAAGTCCTTCTTGGTGTGCAATTCGTCCTAAGCGCATGGAGGCAATCATACTCAGGGCAGGGTTAGCAAACGTGCAAAGGTGGGATTAACAGCTGTGTCGCCTGGAAAGAGCTATGCATTAAATTCTGCGCTCGGTGACGACGTCGCTGAGGCGTGCGGCGTTGATATGGGATTGCTGAGCGAGAAAGAGTTCGCCGCAGGCAAGGGCATCGGACAGCGCGTTGTGGCTGCCGTAGCGTGGTAGCCCATAGCGCTCACGCACGCGGGCGAGCCGAAGGTCTTCGCCGCGGGGCACGGCGCCGGTACGCTCCATGCGGCGCCGCTCCAGCGCGAAGGTATCCGCAATGGTGAGCGTGGGTAGCTCACCGCGCAGCTCGAGGCAGGCGGCGTCGAGAAAGTCTGCCTCGATGCTGGCGAAGTGCGCGAGGAGGACGCGGCCGTGGAGTGCGGCGAGGAGGGCATCGAGGGCATCGGCAAGCGGAGTGCCGTGGGCGGACTCGTCGTGGGTGATGCCATGGATGGTGGCGGACTCCCCCACCTCGACGCCGCGGATGACGTGGTAGCCAGACAGACCAAGCGCGATGAGCTGGCCACGCACGGGAACCCAGCCCATGGAAACAATGCGGTCGCGACTGGAGTCGAAGCCGGTGGTTTCAAAATCGACGGCAAGAAACTCCACCTTGGCGAGCGGCGTGGATTTTTCGGGCGGGTCGAGGTCCAACTTTCTACGCGTAAAGAAACGAGTCAGCATGGACGAGCCTCCTCCCTCAAAAATTAGATATTGCGTACAGGATACTTGGTGGCCAAGGCGTTCTGCATCGACTTGATAATGCGAAAGGCATCGCGCAACTGTTCGCGTTCGAGACGGCTGAGCTGCGCAGGGTCGATGCGATAGTTCGGGGTTTGCCCAGCCCGGACCTGGAGCGATTGGTGGCGGAGGGTGAGTGCGCGGAGGACCGAGTGGGCATCGGTAAGCTCGTGGGCTCCGGCGGCAGAAACGCTTTTCCCGGCAGTCGAGGAAAGACGATCATCGGTCTCGAGGGCTGTCGAACCTGCGGCAAGGGCGAAGAGGCGCGCCATTTGGACGATGCCGGCGGTGCCGCCCTTCTTGATATCGAGGGTGTTGACGTGCTGGCCGTCACGCTCGACCACGAGGCCGCGGAAGAACGTGAGCGGCGGCTCGCGGCGGGCGGCAAGGCTCGCCAGGTGTGCGTGAAGGCGCTGCGAGGTCGCCGCCGCGACGGCCGAGGCGTGGACGCGCTCGCCCAGCGCGAGGGTGCCCGCGACCGCGCGGAAGTCGAAGAATACCTGGGCGTGGAGCAAGGCATCGGGCTCCGGGGCGGCGGTCCACGTTGCAAAGGTCTGTTCCCACTGAACGACCGTCATGCGCCAGCGGGGATTCATCGCCATCATGTCGCCCGGGCACAGGGACTGGCCGCCTGCGTCGAGGCCACGGCAGACGAACTCGGCCAGGCGCGCGAAGTACTCGCCGTGAGCCTCCGCGTCATAGGAGTTGTCGAGGACAAGCGCGTTGTCCTGGTCCGAGGCGAGACCCATTTCTCGGCGGCCCTGGGAGCCAACCGCAACGAAGGCATATGGCACGGGCGGCGGGCCAAGCTCGAGCTCCCCGAGTTGGCACAGACGCCGGGCCAAGGCGTCCGCGGCCATCGTAATGATGTTCGCGACCTCCTGGGGGCTCGAGCCGCGATCGATATAGCGCACGGCGAGCGTGGCGGCCTCCGTAAAGGCGCCGCGGAGTTCGGCGAGGCTGCTGCGGCGGGACAAATCCGCGGCAACAAAAATGGGATCCGCATGCAGGAGCCGGGCGATCTCCGAATCCGTGACGACGCCGAGGACGCGGTCGCCGACCACCGGCATGTGGTGGAAGCCGCGCTCCGTCATGAGAAGGTGGACTTCCATGGCCATGGCGTCGGGGCGCACGGACAGTGGATTTTCCGTCATAATGCGACGCACGGGCTCGGAGGGATCCAGGTTCGCCGCAAGAACCCGGGTGCGCAAGTCACGGTCCGTGACGATGCCGCGCAGCTGGCCGTCGTCGAGGACGAGCAGCGACGATGTCTCCGCCTGCGTCATCGCGCGGGCGGCCTCGACGATGGTGGCATCGGGAGACACAGACTGTACCGGCCGCAGCGTCATCTCAGACAGGCGCGTGCGCAGCAGCTCCGTCGAGTCCTCCTGCAGCTCGTGCGCGAGGTGGGAAGCGCGGCGGGCCTCCGTGTCGTAAAAGCGCGCGAGGTCCGGGTTCTCCGCGGAGACTGCCTGAAAAGCAGCGCGCGGCAGCACAAGGAGCAGGCAGTCCTCGACCACGTCAAAGGTATAGCATGAAACTGGATCCTCGACGAGCGTCGAATACGCAAAAGACTCCCCCGCCCCGCGGCGGTCCACGAGCTGGCCTTCCTCGCTGATGACATCCACCGCGCCGGAGCGAATGATGTAGAGGTTATCGCCCCGTTCGCCCGCCCTCAGCAGCTGCGTGCCGCGGCGGGCGTAGAGCACGCTGAGCTCTGACGTCAACGCGGCGAGATGGGGTAGGCGCGAAAAGGGTTCGTGTTGGGCGAGGAAGCCCGTGACCTCCTCAAGCTCGACGGTAGGATGGCTCATAGTGAGCTAGATTACTGGTAACTGACGAACCAGGGGCGCGGTTCGACAGAAAATGTTCCCTCTGGGGTAAGCATGGGCTCGTCTTCATCAATGAAGTTCTTCCACGCCATGAAGTAGTCCGAACTCAATCCTTCCCGCATGACGTTCCATGTCTCCATCTTGACGCCGGTCGGACCGTGGCCATCCGCGTGAAGGACGAAGGCAAGCTCCGGGTGGTCGGTTTTTATTGTCTCGCGGTCGCGAATCATCTGCTGCTGGAACTGGTGCAGCACGAGCGCTTTCTGCGGCAGCTTCTTCTCAGAGACTAACCCCGCCAGCCAGTCTGCGACCTCGTTGACCTCTGCGGCTTCGACGTGGCCGACGTTTTCCATCGGCAGCTCATCCGGACCAATCTTCCACTCGGGGTCAAGCGCAAGTCCCACGTTGGGGCCCGAGAGCAGGTCCTCGTAGCGCTGTGCCTGTTCCAACAGGCTCGCTCGGCCCGGTTGCAGGTCAAGGATGGCGTACCCGCCCGCGTCCACAATCGCGTCGACGTAGGGCTCCAGCTCCGCCGGGTCCGACTCATTCGAGTAGTTGCCATCCGGTCCCGGGCCGCCGGAGGCCACCGTCGCGATGACCTCGAAGGCTGGGATAACCGGGTAATCCGTGAACTCCTGGTATTGCGCCGCGAGCTCCTTGACCTTCGCGACCGAGCCGGCCGGGTCCTGCTCGCCCATCACGCCGAGCGCAGGGCCCGACGGGTGCCCGTAGAGCGCCACCATGCGTCGGCCCGGGAATACGAGTCCGCCGCCGCCAGGCAGCTCGCCATTCGCGGCGAGCTCGACTCTACGATCAAAGTTTTCTTGTGTGCCAAACCCCGGGCCCAGCGCCACGACGTTGCCCTTGGACACGGCGTCCATGGACGCCTTCGTCACGCGCGGGTCACCCACCGCAAGCGGCATCACGGTCGCGCCCGCGGCGCGTGCCGTGGCAATATCTGCCAATCCAGTCTTCGCCGTAACGAGCGCGGTGAGGTCACGGGGCTCCGGCGGCGTCATGCCAGCAACGGTCTGCATGTCCCCAAAATGCTCGCTTGCCGATGCCCCCTGCTCCAGCGTCTCCGCATTCTCATAGGTCCCCACGTTGCCGGCCGTGTAGACCTTGGTCACGCCGAGTTTTTCCAATTTCGCTGCGGTATCTGGACCATCGAAAAACATCGGGATGCCCTTCTCGACCGCAGTCTGGGCGCCGGTGAGCGCCTGGTCCTTATCCGTGACGACGGCTTCTTCCGCAGCGTCAAAGAACGATGACGCGTCGGGGTCGACTGTGGGGGTGCTGGGGGCTGCGACTTCCTCGGAAGTCTGCGTCTCAGGCGTGCTCGAGCAACTGCCGAGAGCTAGGGCACTCGCGGCGAGGACGGCGGCGGAAAACGTACGAAGGGAGCGCACTGTAGTCATTGGGCTGATACTACAGGGCGCTCCCGCAAAATTTGGTCTAGACTACGGCGGCGATTCGGTCGCCCACCTCAGTCGTACGAATGGGGGCATCGCCGCGGGCGGATACGTCCTCGGCAACCGCCTTCTCAATGCGCTGCGCACCCGCCTCGTCACCCAGGTGGCGCAGCAACATGGCGCCCGACAGGATGGCGGCAGTCGGGTCCGCAATGCCCTGGCCCGCAATATCCGGGGCCGAGCCGTGGACGGGCTCGAACATGGACGGGTTGGTGCCGGAGGCATCAATATTGCCGGAGGCCGCCAGGCCGATGCCGCCGGTCACGGCGCCAGCGAGGTCCGTCAAGATGTCGCCGAACAGGTTATCCGTGACGATGACGTCATAGCGGGACGGGTCCGTCACCATGTAGATGGTTGCGGCGTCGATGTGGTTGTAGTCGACCGTCACATCTGGGAATTCCTGCGCAACCTCGTCGACGGTGCGCTGCCACAGCGAACCGGCGTTGACGAGCACATTCGTCTTGTGCACGAGCGTGACGTGCTTGCGGCGCTTCTGAGCGCGCGCAAAGGCATCACGCACGACGCGCTCGACGCCGAAGCGGGTATTTTGGGAGACCTCGGAAGCGACCTCGTGGGGGGTATTTACCCTCAACGAGCCGCCGTTACCGCAATACAGACCTTCGGTCCCCTCGCGCACCACAACGAAATCGATGTCGCCCGGATTCGCCAGCGGCGAGGTCGACGTCGGATACAGCTTGGACGGACGCAAGTTGACGTGGTGGTCAAGTGCGAAGCGCATCTTGAGCAGCAGGCCGCGTTCGAGAATGCCCGGCGGTACAGAGCCCGGGGCGCCAATGGCGCCGAGCAGAATGGCGTCATGCTCGCGCAGGGAGGCCAGATCATCCTCGGTGAGCAGTTCCCCGTTGCGCAGGTAGCGACGCGCACCGAGGTCGTACTCGGTCGTCTCGATATCGTCGCGCACGGCGCAGAGAACCTTCAGCGCTTCTGCCGTGACTTCTGGGCCGATGCCGTCGCCGCCAATGACCGCGAGTTTCATTTTGCGGGATTCCTTTCTCACCTGATGGATTTTGTAGCCAGTGTAGCACGCAGAAACGGGCGCCACCATGAAAGGTGACGCCCGTTTTCAGAGTGGGGTGTTTACTCGCTGAGATCGAACTGGAAGGCCTCAGCCTCGAGCTTCGCCGAGATGGACTCAACGAGAGCCTCCGGGACCTCGCGATCGACGCGGAGGATGAGGACTGCGGACTCCGCAACCTTGCCCTGAGTCAGGGCAGCGGCCTGGATGTTGATGCCGTCGGCACCCAGCGCGGTACCGACGGTGCCCAGTGCGCCCGGCTTGTCCGCGTAGCGGAAGAAGATGTTGCGGCCGGTGGCGCGCATGTCGACGCCGCGGCCGTTGATACGGACAAACTTCTCGACGCCGTCGATGCCGGTAAGGGCACCGGTGAGCTGCGAGGAGTCGCCGTCGGCGGCGATGACCTTCACGCGCAGCGAGGAACGGTGACCCTTGGACTCGGCGTTGGTGCGCACGGAAACGTCGACGCCGCGGGTCTCTGCGATCTGCATGGCATTGACGAAGGTGACCGGCTCGGAAACGACACGGGAGAACAGGCCACGGACGGCGGACAGGCCCAGGGCCTCGACGTCTTCGGTGGACAGCTCGCCACACGCCTCAACCTCGATGGCCACCGGTGCCTTGTCGAGCAGCGCACCAGCGGTGAGACCGAGCTTGCGGGCAATCTCGAGCCAGCCGGCGACCTCTTCGCCGACGCGGCCGCCCTGGACGTTGACGGCGTCCGCGACGAACTCGCCGTTGAGCGCCTTAAGAACGGAGGCAGCGACGTCGGTACCGGCACGGTCCTGTGCCTCAACCGTGGAGGCGCCGAGGTGCGGGGTGACCGTGACCTGCGGCAGCGCGAAGAGCGGCGAGTCGGTGCACGGCTCGGTGGCATAGACGTCGAAGCCGGCGCCACGGTGGTGGCCAGCCTTGATGGAGTCTGCGAGGGCCTGCTCGTCGACGAGACCTCCGCGGGCCGCGTTGATAAGGATCTGGCCCTCCTTCGCCTTGGCCAGCAGCTCCGCGTCGAACATGCCCGTGGTCTCCGGGGTCTTCGGCAGGTGGATGGTCACGAAGTCAGCGCGCGCCATAAGGTCTTCGAGCTCGACGAGCTCGACGCCCAGGGCGGCGGCGCGGGCCGGGTTCGCGTACGGGTCGTACGCAATGATGGTGGTCTCGAACGCGGCGAGGCGCTGCGCGAAGAGCTGGCCAATGTGGCCGAAGCCGACGATGCCGATGGTCTTGCCGTAGATTTCCACGCCCTTGAAGGAGGAACGCTTCCACTCGGCACCGCGGAGTGAGGCGTCAGCCGAAGGAAGCTGACGGGCGGTGGCCATCAGCAGCGCGATGGCATGCTCGCAGGCGGAGTGGATGTTCGACGTCGGAGCGTTGACAACCATGACGCCGCGCGCAGTGGCGGCCGGGATGTCCACGTTGTCGAGACCCACACCGGCACGGCCGACGATCTTGAGGTTGGTCGCGGCGGCGAGGACTTCCTCATCGACCGTGGTGGCGGAACGGACGAGCAGCGCGTCAGCCTCCGGAACGGCGGCGAGGAGCTCGGCACGGTTGGGACCGTCGACCCAGCGGACCTCCACCTCCTCTCCCAGTGCAGTCACGGTGGACTGAGCGAGCTTGTCAGCGATGAGGACTACCGGCTTCGACATTACTTTCCTTCTTTTCCCTTGAGGGAAATGTCAGTGGGGTGTATAAGATACGCCGAATTGTAATCTATTCATGCCAGCCTTGTCCAATTCGGTCGGACAATAGGCTAGCATCACCGAAATCACTGCCCAACGCCACGAGCGGGCCGTTTTCTAGACCCGCCACCATCGCGTACGCCGCTTTCGACGCGGTCGGGTCGCCCGAGGGCATGACACGCACGGACGCGCCAAAGGCCACGGCATTCGCGACCGCGGCAATGGGCGTCGTGGGCGTCGCAACAACAATCGGCGCCATCTGGGCGTCGCGGCGCGATTGCGCAGGCAGCGGCTCGACGCGGTTGATATCCTCGTAGCGCGTGAGCGGCTGCCACGCTGCCTTGAGCTCGATATGCTTCGCACTATCGAGGTTCGCAACCGCGGCGACCATGCGCTGCGGGTCCGCAATGACCTGGCTCGTGAACTCGAAGGCGGTGAACTCCCCCATCGCGCGGGTGACCCCATTGTCCTTGATAACAGTCAGGGAACCGGCCGTGTTGGAGGCCAGCGGCACGTCGCCGATGAGGACGACGCGCGAGACCCCCAGCTCGCTGATGAGCGCCACGATATCCGTGCGCGCGTCTTCCGCATACGTCACCATGGGTACGCGCTGAGCGACGGACAGGGACGCGGCGCGCAGCGCGGCGGCATCGGAATCTTCTGCAATGATGAGCGATTCCGAGTCTGGGAAGAAAGTGTGCACGGCGTCGACGCCCGTCGCGTCCGTGAGCACGCTGATGTGTCCCTCAAAATCCTTCGACACGAAGCCGTTGACGTTTTGTGCGCGGGCCTGCTCGAGGTTGATCTCCGAGTCCGGCAATTCCGTGATATTCGTCGGCACAGCTACGTGCGCGCAGCCCGCGAGGAGCAGCGTGCAGGCACAGGCGGCGAGAAATCTACCGCACGAAGGCATTCGGCCCCTCGTCACCGCCGCCCAGGTCGTTTTCGTTAACGTCGCGGATGACCGGCTTGCCGATGGCATACTCAACCATGCCAATGAAACGCTCGCGGCGGTCGGCGAAGAAGCCTTCCCAATCCGAGGTGTGGAGCGTCGTCGGGTCGATCTCGTGCGAGGCGAGGACGGCGTCGAAATCAGCGTCATCGAGGATGGATTTGGACTGCAGGCGCGGCAGGTAGCGCTGCGGCGAGCGGCCCTCGAGGACGACCTCGGTGCGCTTGCCCATGGGCGTACGGTTGAGCACGGACGCCGCGAGGACGGGATCGACGCCGTTCTTCTCGCACCAGGCGAGCGGGAAGACTGGGAAGAAACCCGGCTTGAGCTCGGCAAAGGAGTTCTTGTCGAAGACGCGGCCGGTGCGCCAGTCGCGGGCGCCGCGGGCCATGAGCAGCGCGTCGAGCGCTTTGAAAATGCCCGTCGTGGAATCGGCAGACAGCAGGCGGGATTCGCGGAAGTCAGTGTCACGCACGGTCTTCGGCTCTACGTCCGTGGTACCCAACACCCAGGCGACAACCTCGTCGACGTCGCGGCCGGAGCGCTGCGCCACGGCGGAAGAACCGTAGAGCTCGCCAAAGACGCCGGACCAGAACCAGCGGTTGATCTTGTCCCACGCCTCTTGCGTGGACAACGCTCCGGGCTCGGAGACGAGGCGCGCAAGGATGACAGACAGCGGCACGATCTGCTTGGAGAACGGCACCTGGTCGTGGCTCAAAATGCAGCGCTCGGACAGGAAGGAGGCGACCTCCGCCATGGTCACGCGCAGCGTCTTCGTCGCGTCCTTGTACTCCGGCAGGGACAGCGACAGGATGTCTTCGCGCGTGCCGGAGGCATGTCCGCGCAGCGAGGTCGCGAGCAGAGAGACGGCAGAGAGGAACTCCGTGCGTCCGATGGCGTCGAGCGCGCCGTGGCGACGCAGCAGCTTCTCGGTCTCGGCCCAGTCATCTGCCAAGTGGAAGTTCTCGTCCTCGCTGGCGAAGACCGCGGTGAGCAGATCGAAGACATCCATCTGCAGGCCGGAGCTATTCGCCTGGGCGAAGACCTGGCCCACGCCAGCACGCTCGGTCTCGCGGGACAGGCGGATGATCGGGATGTCGTAGCCTGCAAGCGGGCGGAGTATGCGGTTGTGGAACGCCACGGCGGCATCGGCAAGCTCCGCGTCGCCGGAGGCAGCCAACTCGAAGAGGGCCTTGGTGCCGTCCTCAAAGAGGAGATCGGCGACCGGAATGCAGCCAGCCTCCAGCGCGGTGGCGCGGTCCGGGATGCGGTCCAGGTCCGGGCCGAAGTGCGAGCGCATCATGCCATCCTGATTCACCGCGAACACGGCCTCGTCCGGCATGAGCTCGTTGGCGACGGCCTTGCGCACATCGACGTAGAAGGTGCGGGTGATCTTCTTATTGCGGAAGTCCTTGGTATTGACCCGGCCCTCGCCGCGGAAGCAGTGGTACAGCGTGGTGAGGCGCTGCTGGCCATCGAGGAGCAACAGGCCCGGGTTCACGCCGGTATTCGGCGCACCGGTGAGCGGGCGCGGACGGAAACGCATGGGCTCGTTACGAGTATCGAGCACCATGAGCGCGCCCACCGGGTAACCGCGCAGGACGGTGACGATGAGCGAGCGGATGCGATCTTCATCCCAGGCGTAGTGACGCTGAAAATCGGGCAACTGAATATCGCCGCGCTCGATGCGGGCGAACAGGTCGGTGAGATCAAAGCTTGGCGTTGTAAAACCCATGTGACCGAGAGTACCCCGCAAAGGGAATGCCCGCCCGTATAAAAGCGATCCCTGGGCATATCTCACACAAACGGAGCCAAAAGCAGGCATGCAAAAGCCCTCCCGCGTTGACCGCAGGAGGGCTTGAGTGCGAAGAGCTTAAGCGGTCTGCTCGTGAGCGTCGACTTTGACCCAGCTCATCATGTCGCGAAGCGTGGAGCCAGTCTCCTCAATCGGGTGGTTGGAGACCTCGGCGCGCATGCCCTCGAGCTCCTTGTTGCCGCCCTCAACGTTGGCGACGAGGCGCTTGACGAAGGTGCCGTCCTGGATGTCCTTGAGGACGTCCTTCATGCGAGCCTTGACAGAGTCGTCGATGATGCGCGGGCCGGAGACGTAACCACCGAACTCAGCGGTATCAGAGATGGAGTAGTTCATATTGGCCAGGCCACCCTCGAAGATGAGGTCGACAATGAGCTTCATCTCGTGCAGGCACTCGAAGTAGGCCATCTCCGGCTCGTAACCAGCCTCAACGAGGGTCTCGAAGCCGCCCATGATGAGGTACTCCAGGCCACCGCAGAGGACAACTTGCTCGCCAAAGAGGTCAGTCTCGGTCTCCGCCTTGAAGGTGGTGGGGATAACGCCGGCGCGGGTGCCACCGATAGCAGCGGCGTAGGACAGGGACAGGTCGTGACCCTCACCCTTCGGGTCCTGCGCAGTGGCGATGAGGCAAGGAACGCCCTTGCCGTCGACAAACTGGCGACGGACGAGGTGGCCCGGACCCTTCGGCGCAACCATGCCGACGGTGATGTCAGCGGCCGGCTTAATGAGGCCGAAGTGAATGTTGAGGCCGTGACCGAAGAACAGGGCGTTGCCCGCCTCCAGGTTGGGCTCAATGTCCTCGGTGAAGATCTGCGCCTGGGAGGTATCCGGAGCCAGCAGCATGATGACGTCGGCCCACTTGGCGGCCTCCGCGTTGGTGAGGACCTTGAAGCCGGCCTCTTCTGCCTTCGCGCGAGACTTGGAGCCTTCACGCAGACCGACAGCAACCTCAACGCCAGAGTCGCGCAGGTTCTGCGCGTGGGCGTGGCCCTGGGAGCCGTAGCCGATGATGGCGACCTTGCGGCCCTGGATGATGGACAGATCTGCATCTGCGTCGTAGAACGTCTCAATTGCCATGAGTGTCAATCCTTACTGTTGGTTCGTGCGGGTGCTTTCTTTATTTCTAGCACACTATAGACGAAAAGTGTTCATTATCTGAGACAAATTTTTCAATTTGTCTCAATTGGTGGGAAATTGTGGGTGTGGGGTTATTTGGTGGGCGCCATCGACTTCGGACCGCGGCCCAATGCGACGCGACCAGACTGAATAAGCTCGCGAATACCAAAAGGCTCGAGCACGTCCAGCAGCGCACGCAGCTTGCCCGGGGTGCCCGTCGCCTCGATGACGACAGACTCGGGAGCGACGTCGACAACGCGAGCACGGAAGATATCGACCGCACCGACGACCTGCGCGCGGTTGTCGTTATTAGCCGAGACCTTCACGAGCATGATCGCGCGCGAAATAGTGGTCTCCTCATCGAGCTCCACGACCTTGAGGACGTGGATGAGCTTGTTGAGCTGCTTGGTCACCTGCTCCGTCACGATGTCATTCGCATCGACGACGATGGTGAGGCGATTGATGCCCTCCACCTCCGTCTTCGCTGACACAAGCGAGATGAGGTTGTAGCCGCGACGGGAAAACATGCCGGTGACGCGGGAGATGATGCCTTCCACGTCCTGCACGAGGACGGAGAGGGTGTGGCGAGTGATATCGGTTGCTGCCATGGTATTTAAGCCTCCTCCAGGGCCTCGTGGATTTCGGCGGGTTCTTCCGCCGCGGACGTGTTGTCATCAAAGAGCGGTCGCAGACCCAGCGCGTACTGAATCTCCTCGTTCGAAGCTCCTCCCGCAATCATCGGCCACACCTGTGCGTCCTCGCCGACAATGAAGTCGATGACAACGGGGCGGTCATTGATAGCGCGGGCGCGCTCAATAGCGGGCACGACCTCGTCCTCAGTAGTCACGCGAATCGCCTCGCAGCCCAATGCTTCCGCCAACTTCACAAAATCCGGCAGGTAATGGTCGGCCTCGCGCAGCTTGGTATGCGAGTAGTGCTCGTCGAAGAAGAGGGTTTGCCACTGGCGGACCATGCCCAAGTTGCCGTTATTAATCACGGCAACCTTCAACGGGAAGCCTTCCACCGCGGCGGTGGCCAGCTCTTGGTTCGTCATCTGGAAGCAACCATCACCGTCAATAGCCCAGACTTCCTTCTCCGGCATGGCGGCCTTGGCGCCAAGTGCCGCTGGCACCGAATAGCCCATCGTGCCCGCACCGCCCGAGTTGATCCACGTGCGCGGATTCTCGAAGTCGATGAACTGCGCCGACCACATCTGGTGCTGGCCCACGCCAGCGACGTAGATAGCCTCCGGCCCGACGGTCTCCGAGAGCTTCTCTAGGACGAACTGCGGGTTAAGCTTGCCGTCCGCGGTGGGCTTCCAGCCGCGCGGGAAGCGCTCCTTCATATCCTCCAGGTACGCAATCCAATCCTCGATGTCCGGCGGGTTGAGCTTCGCCTTGCCTTGGTACGTCTTCGTCATCTGCAGCAGCACCTCGCGGGCGTCACCCACAATCGGGACGTCAACCTCGCGCAGCTTACCCACCTCGGCTGGATCGATATCCGCCTGAATAACCTTGGCGCCCGGCGCAAAGGTGTTCAAGTCGCCCGTCACGCGGTCGTCGAAGCGCGCGCCAATAGTAATAAGGAGATCCGCACGCTGCATGGCGGCCACAGCCGGCACCGTACCGTGCATGCCTGGCATACCCATGTGCAGCGGGTGCGAGTCCGGGAAAGAACCCAGCGCCATGAGCGTCGTCACCACCGGAATGTCCGTGTACTCCGCGAACTCCAGGAGCTCGCGGTGCGCGTTGGCCTTAATGACGCCGCCACCCACGTACAGCACCGGACGCTCGGACTTCGCAATGAGTTCGACCGCCGAAGAAATCTGACGCGGGTGGGGCGTCGTGGTCGGCCTGTAGCCCGGCAAGTCCAGCTGCGGCGGGCAGGAATAATCGAGGTAGCCGTTCTGGACGTCCTTGGGAATGTCGACGAGGACAGGACCCGGACGCCCCGTGGCGGCAAGATGGAAGGCCGCGACGATGGCCTCCGGGATCTCCTGCGGATCCGTGACAATGAAGTTGTGCTTCGTAATCGGCATGGTCACGCCACGGATATCCGCCTCCTGAAAAGCGTCCGTGCCCAGCAGGCTCGAGCCCACCTGGCCGGTAATGGCGACGATGGGGACCGAGTCCAGGTTCGCATCCGCAATCGGGGTGACGAGGTTGGTCGCGCCCGGGCCGGAGGTCGCGATGCACACGCCCACCTTGCCGGAGGCCTGTGCATAGCCTTCCGCCGCGTGACCCGCGCCCTGCTCGTGGCGGACGAGCACGTGACGCAGCTTCGTCGAGGCATAGAGGGCATCGTACAGCGGCAACACGGCGCCGCCCGGAATGCCGAATACAAGGTCAGTGCCCAGATCTTCGAGGGTGCGGACGATGGCCTGCGCGCCAGTCATGCGCTCGGTGCTCTTTTTGGCGCCGGACGTCGACTTGGCGAGCGAAGCCGGGGTCGGCGACGGTGATGCTGCCACGGTCAATTACTCCTTGGGGTCAAAACTTGTTTATTTTTACGGTGCCGCGGGTATGGCGCCGTGCGATCTGTGAAGGATGAGGGTGGTCCTCCAACAACAAAGCCCCCGTCTCAGTTGCGGTGTGTGCAACTGGCGAGGGCGCTTGCTCTAATCAACGACAACTTATGCCGTTGCGGCAGGCGCCGCGTCCGGTACTACAAGCTGAAGTCGAATAATGATCATGGTTTCTATCTTACACTCGATAGGCTATCCCGCCACTTGATACCCCCATTCCATACATTGAAACCCATATCTCGCGAGGTGAGCCGGATTTCTCACACTCGGTCGGTCGCCCCCGTTACACACCTCCCCGCCGTGTCCACTAGTGTCTACTGACATGAATGCGCACACCTTCAGGCCGGATCGCACCCATATCCTCGCCATTGTGCTCATTGCGATGATCGCCATCATCGGCATCGCGTGGGCACCGCTCCAACTCGGTTGGCTGTTGATCTTCCCTGTCCTGTGGATCTGGTGGGTTCTCAAAGCCCACACCACAGTCTCCGAAGACGGCATTGATATTGGCTACGCCTTCCGCGGCAACGTGCACCTCGACTGGGATAACTTCCGCGGCATCGGTTTCAAGGGTTCCCGCACATTCGCTTCCGATGCCGCCGGCAAGGACCACAGCCTGCCCGGCGTCACGTTCAACTCGCTGCCTAAACTTTCCGATGCCTCCCGCGGCCGCATCCCCGACGCTCTCACCGCCGGCCAGTACGCCGCTGAGGAAAAGGTCGTCATCATCCACCGCGACGGCGAGCAGATTCTTCTCACCAAGGAAGAATTCGCCGACTACAAGCGCACGCACCCCGACGCTTAAACCCACCCGACCATAAACAAGGACTCCCCATGTTTCCCCTGCGCTCCAAAGTAACCACCGTCGGCCGCCAGGCCTCCGGCGCCCGCGCCCTGTGGCGCGCCACCGGGACCAAGGAACACGAGTTTGGCAAGCCGATCGTCGCCATCGCCAACTCCTACACCCAGTTCGTTCCGGGCCACGTCCACCTCAAGAACGTCGGCGACATCGTGGCCGAGGCCGTCCGCGCCGCGGGCGGCGTGCCCAAGGAATTCAACACCATCGCCGTTGATGACGGCATCGCCATGGGCCACCAGGGCATGCTCTACTCGCTGCCGTCGCGCGAGATCATCTCCGACTCCATTGAGTACATGATCAACGCGCACACTGCCGATGCCCTCGTGTGCATCTCCAATTGCGACAAGATCACCCCGGGCATGCTCAACGCAGCACTCCGTCTCAACATCCCCACCATTTTCGTCTCCGGCGGCCCGATGGAGGCCGGCAAGGCCGTCGTCGTCGACGGCGTGGCACATGCACCCACCGACCTCATCACCGCCATCAACGCGACCGCCAACGAACAGGTCTCCGACGAAGGGCTGACCGCCATCGAGGCGGCCGCCTGCCCGACCTGTGGCTCCTGCTCCGGCATGTTTACCGCGAACTCCATGAACTGCCTCACCGAGGCCCTCGGCCTCTCCCTGCCGGGCAACGGCACCACGCTGGCCACCCACACCGCTCGCCGTTCGCTTTTTGAGAAGGCCGGCGCCACCATCATGGATCTGTGCCAGCGCTACTACGGTGAGGAAGACGAGTCCGTCCTGCCGCGCAATATCGCGACGAAGGAAGCCTTCACCAACGCCATGGCGCTCGACATGGCCATGGGCGGTTCTACCAACACCATCCTCCACACGCTTGCCGCCGCCCAGGAGGGCGAGGTCGACTTCACCCTCGAGGACATCAACGAGCTGTCCTACAAGGTGCCGTGCATCTCCAAGGTGGCCCCCAACGGCAACTACCACATCGAGGATGTCCACCGTGCCGGCGGCATCCCCGCCATCCTCGGCGAGCTGCGCCGCGGCGGCTTCATCGACGAGTCCGTCCATACCGTCGCCTACGACACGGTCGACGGCTGGCTCAACGACTGGGACATCCGTGGCGGCAAGGCCATCGATGAAGCCACCGAGCTCTTCCATGCAGCCCCTGGCGGCGTACGCACCACCGAGCCCTTTTCCCAGTCCTCCCAGTGGGAGAACCTCGACACCGACGCGGAGAACGGCTGCATCCACTCCGTGGACCACTCTTTCTCCTCCGACGGCGGCCTCGTTGTCCTGCGCGGCAACTTGGCCCCCAATGGCGCCATCGTCAAAGCCGCCGGCGTCGACGAGGAACTGTGGAAGTTCTCCGGACCTGCCCGCGTGGTCGAGTCCCAGGAAGAAGCCGTCTCCATCATCTTGAAGCACGAGGTCCAGCCGGGCGACGTCATCGTCATCCGCTACGAGGGCCCGGCCGGCGGCCCGGGCATGCAGGAAATGCTCCACCCGACTTCCTTCCTCAAGGGCTCCGGCCTGGGCAAGGCTTGTGCGCTTATCACGGATGGCCGTTTCTCCGGCGGTACCTCCGGCCTGTCCATCGGCCACATCTCCCCGGAGGCCGCCCACGGCGGACTCATCGGCCTGGTCGAAAATGGCGACACCATCACCATCGACATCCACGAGCGCAAACTCACCCTCGAGGTCGATGAGACCGTCATCGCGGATCGTCGCAACGCCCAGGAGTCCCGCGAGAAGCCCTGGACTCCGGTCAACCGCGACCGCCAAGTGACCAAGGCGCTGCGCGCCTACGCCAACATGGCGACTTCCGCTGACCGCGGCGCCGTCCGCGTTGTCGACGGCTTCGTCAACTAGGCATATCGACCCTCCTGTTGCCCCGACAGGAGGGCTTCGCCGTTTTCACGCGCGGATGGCCTAGAGTTATCTAGCGATGAAACTGCTTGAGAATCCCGCCTTCCGCCTCACCCTCGCCGTCCTCGGCGCGCTGGGTGGCCTCGCCACCATCATTCAGCACGTCCTCGTGACGGACTTCCCAGTGGACATGATCATCTACCGCGAAGGTGTGAAGGCCTTCCTCGACGGCCGGTCCGTCTACGCGGAACCCATGATGGCTGGCGACCTCAAGCTGCCATTTATTTACCCGCCCTTCGGCGCGCTGTTCATGGTGCCACTCACCATCTTCTCCGGCATCACGGATTCGATGGCCGGCGACATCATGATCGTCATTTCGGACCTCGCGATCCTCGCCTGCCTCTTCGGTATCTTCCGCGCCGTGACGAAGCGCAGCGACATCTGGTGGGCCATCCTGCCCGTCTGGGCCCTAGGCCTTAACTTTGAGCCCGTCCGCCTCAACGATGGCTTCGCCCAAATCAACATCGTGGTCATGGCGCTCGTCGTCGCCGATCTTGTTCCCCGCAAGCGCTTCCTCCCCCAAGGCTGGCTCATCGGCGTCGCCGCCGCTATCAAGATCACGCCGCTGGCCATCCTGCTCTACTTCCTGGTCCGCAAGGAATGGAAGCCCATCCTCACCGCAGCCGCCTCGGCCGTCATCGCGACGCTTATCGCCGCCGCGGTGCGCTGGCAAGTCTTCGTCGAGTTCTTCTCCACCAAATTGCTGCAGATGGGCTCCGGCGGCGACTTCGGCGTGGGCACGGACTACCAGTCCAACTCCTCGCTCAAGGCCGTCATCCAGCGTCTGTTTACCTCCAAAGAGGCCGCCGAGGCCCACGGCACGCTTATCAACCTCCTGTGGCTCGCCGCGGCGCTGCTCACCGTCGTCCTCGGTGCGCTGCTCATCCGCCGCCTCGTCCACCGCGGCTGGGACACCGAAGCCTGGATGACCGCCGCCGTCGTCATGCTGCTCATCTCCCCCGTCTCCTGGTCCCACCACTGGGTATGGCTCGCGCTCATCATCCCGGTACTCTTCTACCGCGTCTGCGAAACCCGTACGTGGCTTACCGGCGGGCTCATGGCCGTCCTCGTCGCCTGGGCCGCCATGCTGCTCACCGTCCCGCCCAAGTGGTGGTTCGGCGACCAAATCGACGTCTACGACATGCCCTTCTTCCAGAAGTTCCTCGTCGATGACTTCGTGTGGCTGGCCGTTATCGCTTTCACGCTCTTCGCTCTGTGCTTCGCCCGCACTCAGTCCCCGACCATCTCGCGCAGCGCCGCCAAGTGACCCTCGAACGCCGACTTTCCGGCCGTGGTGAGCATGACCCACACGGTGTCCTTACCGCGCGAGGAGCCATACTCACGAAAGCGTGAGACATAACCATGGTCCTCGAGCGTGCCCAGCTGCTTGGACAGCGTCGCATCCGAGATCCCTACCTCATCACGCAGCGCCGCGAACTTCATCTCCTTGCGGACCTGCCCCTCAACCGCCCCAAACGCGTTGAGCGCCGCGCAGATTTTGAAGCGATTGAGCGGGTGAATGACCGGATCAAGCGCCGCCATCACTGCACTCCGGGGTTCATCAACGCGCCGCTGCGGAGCATCCAGGCACTATGCGCCGTAGCGCACGCCCCGAAGAGAACGCACGGCCACACCGGCATGGGATCAAAGAAGTTATTGATGAGGTCGACGAACAACGGCCACAACATGAAGCTGAGGGCCGCGTAGAAACTCTTGCTCACCTTCGGCTGCGTAAACGGATCCTGGCGCATAGCCGGGCGCACCTTGGACAGACGGGCAATCTGCCACGCCAGGACGCAGAGAACTACGAACAACCCTCCCATCGTGAGAAAGCTCTGCCACCCTCCTCGGTTCAGTGCAAGAACGAAAATGGAAACGCCGTAGACAAGGCCAAAGAGCACCGCCATCCACACCGGCGCGGCGGTCGTCCGATGTGCCTTTTCCTGAACTCCGGCCTGGTATTCCAGGGCCTCACGAACTTCATCGTTCATCATTCCTCCTTGTTTTCCTCTGTGGAAATTGTTTCATTTTCCACTCTGGAAAGCAAGAGGGTGATTAGCCAAAACCCCCGAATAAGGTCGAGAATTTTCGATTTTTCGCCGCCTATTCGGACGTTGTGGCTAAGCAAGACAAAGCAAAAGCCCGCCGCAGCGAACTGCGACGGGCCTTGAAGGGGACACGGCCAAGCTTTTAGCTCAGCGGATTAACCCCAGCGCCGAACCACCAGGCGACGACGAGGATAGCGATACCAATGACGACGAAGATCCAGGACGAGGCCAGCGGGCGGCGAGCCCAGGAGCGACCAAAGTCGAAGGAGATAACGCCCGGGCCGGTGAACTGCAGGGCGAAGGCTACCAGCAAGAGGACGATGGACAGCCACATGGCGTCCGGCCAGTTGAACAGGTTGAGGCCAGCGCTCGACTGCGTAAGCTCATGAATGGCAGCAAAGCCGGTGACAACCAGGCCCAGCATGGATGCCAGCGGGGTGACCAGGCCGAGCAGCAGGAAGACGCCGGCGATGAGCTGGAGCGTCGGCACCGCGATGGCGAGGACCTGCGGCAGGGCGTAGCCAGCGAACGAGGTCTCCAGCTCGGAAAGCCCCTGGGCTTCACCGAGGCCGAAGAAGGTGCCAACACCGGCGACGATGAGGTACAGGGCCAGCGCGATACGGACGAAGAGGAGGCCGAAGTCGAGGGTGCCGCGGCGGGGGTCAGCCTTCCGCTGCTCACGCTTGGCACGGGCATCGGCAGCCTTTTGCTCCTCCGGGGTCGGACCCTCCTCCGCCTCAGCGACGGCGACGGGCGCGGCGTTCGTATTCGGGTCGAAGTGCTGGGTAGGGGCGGCCATGTCAACCGTCTCGTTGCGCACCTCAGCGGGCTTGGAGTAATCCTCGGAAGTCTGCGCGAACTGCGTGGTCTCCGCCGGGGGCTGCTTCTTTGCGGCCGAGTCAAAGCTAATGGTCTCCGGCGAGCCTCCCACCTGCTGGGGCTGGGCGCGGTCGCCGAAAGACTTGCTCGCAGGCGAGGAGCCGGTGCTCGGGCTATAGGTCGGGACGTCGACGTCGTCGAAGTCGCGTGCGTTATCGGGCCTGTTTTTGTCGGTCATACTTTCCGAATGTAGAGCAGTTCCTGGGAGTTTGCCGTGGGGCGCGCCGATTGTTACCGAGGCGTTGTTTTGCACGACGGGAAAGCTCGGACTATTCTAAGGTTAAATATTTTGTTGACACATGCACAACTTTAGGCGCAACTTTAAGGCAGGGACCCGCAATGGCCACTCAGGACACCGCAACGGATTGGGCCGGCGACGCGCGCAATGCCTCTCCGGACGGCGAATTCGTCCGCGACACCACCTACATCGAAGACCGCATCTCCCCCAGCGTCTCCGAGCCGACCACACAGGACGACGGCACGTTCTTCTGGCCCATGGAAGCCGGCCACTACCGCCTCGTCGCGGCACGCGCCTGCCCGTGGGCACACCGCGCCGTCATCACCCGTCGACTCATGGGGCTCGAGGACACGCTCTCGCTCGGTCTAGCCAGCCCGACACACGACGTGCGCTCCTGGACCTTCGATCTGGATCCCGGCGAGGTCGATCCGGTACTCGGTACGAAGCGCCTTCAGGAGGCCTACTTCAACCGCTTCCCCAACTACCCGCGCGGCATCACAGTGCCGGCCATCGTGGAGGAATCCACGAAGCGCGTGGTGACGAACTCGTACAACACGATCGTCCGTGACTTCATCACGGAGTGGACCGACTTCCAGCGCGCGGGCGCGCCAGATCTCTACCCCACTCAGCACGCCGAGGAGATGGAAAAGCTCAACGAGTACATCTTCCACAACATCAATAACGGCGTATACCGCGCTGGTTTCGCGGGTTCCCAAGAGGCCTATGAGAAAGCCTACAACCAACTCTGGGAGGCGCTCGACTTCGTTGAGGAGCGCCTGGGCACGCAGCGCTACATGGTGGGCGACCACATCACGGAGACGGATATCCGTCTCTTTGCCACCCTCATCCGCTTCGATCCGGTCTACTACGGCCATTTCAAATGCTCACGCGAGAAGACGGCAGAAATGCCGAATATCCGCGGCTACCTGCAGGAGCTGTTCCAGATCCCGGGCTTCGGCGACACCACCGACTTCACCGAGATCAAGCAGCATTACTACATGGTGCACACGGAGATTAACCCCACCAAGATCGTGCCCGTTGGTCCGGACATGTCGTGGCTGGCGCAGCCGCACGACCGCGACCGCCTCGGCGGTGCCCCGTTCGCTGAGGGCACCACGTTGCCCGGCGCGCTTCCCGCCGGCGAGCACATCAAGAACCCGGAGCAGTTCCAGATTGATCTCTTCGGTCCCGCCGTCGCAGGCAAGTAACGCCTAACGCAGTTCTGCCGCAGCCTCGTGCACAAACTCGGTGAGCTTATCGAGCATCTCCGAGTCCAAGCGCCAGCGCTGCCACCACAATTCCAGGTCGAGATGCACGTTGTCGAGGACGACGAGCTCGCCGCTTTCTAGAAGCGCCTCGGCCTGGATTTCTGGGATCATGCCCCAGCCCAAGCCAACCCGCACGGCTTCGTTGTAGGCATCGATGGCAGGCACGAAGTTACGCCGTCCGCGCATCTCCCGCAGCTCCAGACCCAACCCGCGGAGCGTCGATTTCAGCACGGGGTCCTGCTTGCTGTATAGCACCATCGGCATTTCTTCCCACGCGCGCTTATGCAATCCCGGCGAGGCCATCGCGTAGTAGCGCATGGTCCCCAGCCGCGACGCCTCGCAGCCTGCGACCGGAGTATGTTCACTCGTCACGGCGCCCAGCACGTCGCCGCGGCGCAGCATGCCCAGCGTTTCCGTCTCGTCTTCCACGCGCAGCCGCAACGTCGCACCGCCCAGCCCTGCCACCTTCCCGATGACCGGTTGAAACCACGAATGCAGGCTGTCTGCGTTGACTCCCACCGATAACGGAATAGAACGCACTCGCGCATCAAGCTGCGCCTGCGCCTCCGCCTGGACCAACGCGATCCGTCGCGCGGTCTGCACGAGGATTTCGCCGGCCTCTGTGGGTTCGACCGGCGTCGTGCGTCGCAGCAGCACGCGTCCTGTATCGGACTCCAACGCCTTGATGCGCTGGCTTACCGCCGAGGGTGAAATCCCCAGCACCGCCGCCGCCACTTCAAAGCTGCCTTCTTCCACGATGGCAAGCAGCGTATCCACCTGTACCTGGTTCATGAAGCTCATCTTAATCGAATGAAGAAGATGTAAATGGACTTCATATAACCCCCGTACTACTTTTCAAAGCATGTCAATCCTCGTCGCCGGTTTCGCCCTCGGTCTGTCGCTTATCATCGCCATCGGTCCCCAGAATGCCTACATCATCAAGATGGGCATTAAACGCAACCATATCGGCGCGATTGTGCTGGCCTGCGCACTCTCCGACGTCATCCTCATCCTCGCCGGCACCGTCGGCGTGGGTTACCTCGTGGACCGCCATCCCATGGTCCTCACAGTCCTCAAGTACGCTGGCGTTATCTACCTCGCCTATTTCACGTACCTCTGCTTTCGCGACGCCTTCAAGCCTCAGGGCGACACCCTCGTCATTGAGCACACCGAGCCTTCCGATGCCCCCTCCACCTCCCCCAATTCTTCCTCCGCCGTCCAGACCCTGGTGCGCACCGCTCCGGCTGCGACCTGGGTCAAGCCGGTCCTCGGCGCCATGGCGCTCACGTGGCTCAACCCCGCAGCCTATGTGGACACGCTCGTCATGCTCGGCGGTATCGCCAACCAATACGGCGAACAAGGCCGCTGGGTCTTCGCCGCCGGCTCCATCTGCGCGTCCTTCTGCTGGTTCCCCCTGGTCGGCTTCGGATCCCAGCGCTTCGCCCACGTCCTCGCCCGCCCCAACGTGTGGCGCGGCATCAACTTCGCGATTGGCTGCGTCATGACGGGGCTCACCCTTAAGCTGCTGCTGCACTAAGCACAGATACAAAGAAAACAGCCCCGTCATGCACGATCGAGCTTGTGCATGAGAGGGGGACTGTTTACTTCTCGTCGTTCGTTACGAGAGCTGAATCGATGGCCTCCAGCTCAGCGTCGCTGAAGTCGAGGTTATCGAGTGCGTGCAGGTTCGACTCGAGTTGGGCGACACTCGAGGCGCCGTTGACGACCGAGGTGACGGTCTGTTCGCCGCGGTCGCGCAGAATCCAGGCCAGTGCCATTTGTGCCAACGTTTGGTCGCGTTCACCTGCAATGTCGTTGAGTGCACGCAGGGAGGTTAAGGCGGCATCGGAAAGCCAGTCTGCTTCAAGCGCACCGTTGCCGGGAGCGCGGGCGATACGGGAGTCCGCGGGGATGCCGTCGAGGTAGCGATCCGTGAGACGCCCCTGCGCCAGTGGCGAATAGCAGATGACGCCCAAGCCTGCGTCCGCGGCGACCTCGAGGAGGCCATCCTCCTCCACCCAGCGGTCGAGCATGTTGTAGCGCGGCTGGTGGATAAGGAGCGGGCAGCCTTCCTCCTCCATGAAGTCCGCGGCCTCGGCCGTGAGCTCCGCGTCGTAGTTGGAGATTCCAACGTAGAGGGCCTTGCCCGCCGCCACGATGTCGCGCAGGGCGCCGAGAGACTCCTCGAGTGGGGTCTCGGGGTCCGGGCAGTGGTGGTAGAAGATGTCCACGTAGTCGAGGCCCAGGCGGCGCAGCGAGGCGTCGAGGGAGCTCACGAGGTACTTGCGCGAACCGCCTGTGCCGTAGGGCGAGGGGTTCATCTCAAAGCCCGCCTTGGTAGAGATAATCATCTCGTCACGGTGGCGCTGGAAGTCCCTGGCGAAGTGGCGTCCGAAGTTCTCTTCGGCGGCGCCGGGACCGGGACCGTAGTTATTCGCAAGGTCGAAGTGCGTAATGCCTTGGTCGAAGGCCGCGCGAAGGATGGCGGCTTGGGCGTCGAGGGTGGTGTCGTGGCCGAAGTTTTGCCACAGGCCTAAAGACAGGGCCGGGAGTTTGAGGCCGGAGGTGCCAACCCGGCGGTAGGTCATGTCGTCATAGCGGTCGGCGGCGAGCGTGTAGTCATCCATGCTGCCCATTGTGCCCTTATATGCGAAACGACCGCAGGGCCCATGCTTGGGAACCCTACGGTCGGCCTCTAACGATTACTTGGAAGCAGTCGGCTCTTCGTCGATGTTCTTGACGGTGTCCTCGAGGAACTCCGCGATTTCTTCGTCGGAACGTCCTTCCTCAACGCCGTCGAGTTCGGTGTAATCCGTGACATCGTGGGCATCCTCGTCGAAATCGTCGAGGGAGAAATCAACGTCCTCATCGGCATCGAGCTTCTCCGTCACCTCGGTGACGAGTTCTTCGTAAAGGGCCTCGTCCTCCATGTTGGAGTCGACCACATGCTGGCCGATTTCTTCGTCGAACTTCTCGTCGTATTCCTTATCCGGGTGCAGCTTGAGCGCGAGCAACGCACGGATGCGGTCGCGGCGAATGGACTCGTCCTGAATCTTGGACAGACCACGGAGCCACGCGGCGACAAGGACGGCGACCATGACGATGCCCAAGTAGCCAAGGACCGGGTAGACGGAACCCATGAGCTCCTTGAAGCCGACGAAGGAGAAGGCGAAGCCAACCAGCGTGCCTACGATAAAGACCGGACGGTAGAGGTGCGGGCGCGTGGAGGTCAGGCGCTTGCCCAGCGCGTAGAACATGCCGATGGCCGTGTTGAAGATCATAAGGTAAATGGTGATGGCCATCAGCAGACCCAGCGTGGGGTTGATCTCGTTGACGAGGGTGAGCATCGGGATATCCGAGCCCGCGGCGTCCGGACGCATGAGCAGCACGAATCCGGCGATGCCCATGAGGATGGCGTAGGAGATGCCACCGATAAGGCCGCCCCAGCCTGCCTCGCGCGGGCTGATGTTGTCGCCGCCAATGACGAGAGACATGGACACGGCGAGGATGAGCGCAAGACCGCAGTAATTGAGCGCGGAGACCAGCCAGTTGTTAATGGGGCTTTCCGTCTGGGCTGCGATATTCATCGACTCGACCGGATCGGCCGGCATATTCAGCAGGGCGTGAATTCCTACGCCGAGGACCGCGATGATGATGAGCGGGGTAAGCGCACCGATAACCTGCGAGACCTTGTCAACGTCGAGCATGCCCGCGACAAGGACGAGGACGACCATGATAGCCGAGCCTATCCACGCGTCAATGCCGAATTGCTGGGACAGGTTCGAGCCCGCGCCGGCGAGCATGACCAAGCCGACGGCGAACAGCGTGAAGATGACGCAGACGTCAAGGAACCGCGAGATAATCGGGTGCGTGACGTGGCGGAATACGTCCGAGTGCGCCGAGGCATGGAAGTACGAACCCAGCTGGAGGAACACCGTGCCGGCCAAGGCCATGATGAGGCCTGCGACGATGATGCCCCATACGCCGCTCACACCAAAGGACGTGAAGTACTGGACCACCTCCTGTCCCGTGGCGAATCCAGCGCCGACGAGCAAGCCGACGAATGATAATGCGATACCAATTGTCTTGTTAAAAGACACGTTTTCCTTTAGTTGACAGCAGTTTTCCATGCACTCACACCGCACCCCTCGGCGGAAGGCAATCGCCATCCACAATACCCCCGGCTACTCCCCCGCGCCGGTTGTGGAATGGTGAGATTTCCTGCATCTATGCACTAGCGTGGGGTAGACCACGATTCTCTGGCTTGGATGAGGCGACTCGCGGCTGTGGGTTCTATCAATTCAGGCCACGCTGCACGGGCCGAAACAATAAGAACCCACAGCCAGCTTTCAGCCGGGCGCGCATTGCCTCCTTGGCTTTGGGTTTATGGCGCTTCGGGCCTTCTCACGACGTCCAAGGCGCCATAAACCCAAAGCTAAGCCGACGCGGGCTGAGAGGCGACCGAAAGCGTCGCGGACGCTTTGGCGGAAGCCCTCGACGCGAGCGGCGCGTTCGGCCTTTACGCTCCTCGCGAAGTCGGTATCGAAAGCCGCGAGGGCCTTATCGAGCGGGGCATCGGACTTTTCCTTCGCGAGAGCCATCTCAGCGAGGACGGACTCCCCTGCTTTGTTGAAATCCTTCAGCACATGGTGCGACAACTCCACGGTACGTCCGGGCAGCTGTGAAAACGCAACACGCCCGGCCGGAGCCGGGCATGAGCGTGGAATTCTTAGGCGTCGAAGGTGGAGGTGTCGATGACGAAGCGGAACTTCACGTCACCTTTCACCACGCGGTCGTAGGCGGCGTCGACGTCGTCCACGCCGATCTTCTCGATAACGGCGCCGATGCCGTGCTCGCCGCAGAAGTCGAGCATTTCCTGGGTCTCGGCGATGCCGCCGATGTTATTACCGGTGAGCACCTTGCCGCCGCCGATGAGGCGGTTCATGTGGATGCCCATCTCCTCCGGCGGCAAGCCCACGACGGACATGATGCCGCGCGGCTTGAGCAGGCCCAGGTACTGGTCGAGCGAGTACGGCGCGGAGATGGTCGACAGGATGAGATCGAACTCGCCACGGTGGTTCTTGAAGAAGTCCGGATCGTCGCCCGAAGCCAGAAGGCGGTTGGCACCGAGCTCCAGGGCTTCCTTTTCCTTGCGAGTCGAGCGCGAGATGACGGTGACGTCCGCGCCCTTGGCCGCGGCGATCTGCACGCCCATGTGGCCAAGGCCACCCAGGCCCACGATGGCGACTTTCTGATCAGGCTTGACGTCCCAACGGGCCAGCGGCGAGTAGGTCGTAATACCGGCGCAGAGCAGCGGTGCGGCGTGATCGAAGTCGATGGAGTCCGGGATGGTGCACACGAAGTTCTCATTGACGACGACCTTCTGGGCGTAGCCGCCCTGAGTAATCGTGCCGTCGACGTCCTCCGAGTTATACGTGCCCACGTTGCCGTTGAGACAGTTCTGCTCCTGTCCGTTACGACACTGCTCGCACTCACCGCAAGAGTTGACGAGGCAGCCCACGCCGACGCGGTCGCCGACCTTGAACTTCGTCACGTTCTCGCCGACGGCCGCGACGACGCCGGCGATCTCGTGGCCGACGGTAAGCGGGAAGTGCGCCTCGCCCCACTCGTTGCGAATGGTGTGGATATCGGAGTGGCAGATGCCCGCAGCCTTGATGTCGATGACGACATCGTCAGCGCGCGGGTCGCGACGCTCGATGGTCGCGACCTTAAAGGGGGCATCAGGAGAGGTCTTTTGGAGGACCTTGGTAGAAATTGTCATGCAATCGAGGGTACAGAAATAGCCTGTGACCTCGCATAATGGAAAGTGTTCCCAATAAAAATGCCACCGCCGCAGCGGTGGCACGGGAAAGCTCTACGCTTTAAGCCAGCTTCTTCGCGATGAGCTGGTTGACCTGAGCCGGGTCAGCCTTGCCGCGCGTGGCTTTCATGACGGCACCGACGATGGCGCCGGTGACCTTCTTGTTGCCAGCCTTGTACTTCTCGACGATGTCCGGGTTGGCGGCAAGTGCCTCGTCGACAGCGGCCTCGATGGCACCGTCGTCGCGGACGACCTCAAGGCCGCGAGCTGCGACAACCTCGTCGACGTCGCCCTCGCCGGCCAGGACGCCGTCGACGGCCTGACGGGCCAGCTTATTGGTGAGCTTGCCCTCGTTCACAAGAGCGATGACGCGGGCAACCTGGGCCGGGGTGATGTCCAGGGCGGCGAGCTCCGTGCCGGCCTCATTAGCCTTACCGGAGAGGTAAGAGACCCACCAGGAACGGGCCTCGTCCGGCTTCGCGCCAGACTCGGTGGTGGCGATGATGAGGTCAAGTGCACCGGCGTTAACGAGGTCGCGCATCTCCTCGTCCTTGAGGCCCCACTCTTCCTGGATGCGGGCGCGGCGGATCCACGGCATCTCCGGAAGGGTCTTGCGGACTTCCTCGACCCACTCGCGGGAGACCTTCACCGGCGGGAGATCCGGGTCATTGAAGTAGCGGTAATCCTCCGCCGTCTCCTTCGGACGGCCCTTGGAGGTCGTGCCGTCGACCTCCTGGTAGTGGCGGGTCTCCTGGTCGATGGTGCCGCCGTCTTCGAGGACCTGCGCCTGACGCTGCATCTCGAAGCGCACGGCCTGCTCGACGGAGCGCAGCGAGTTGATGTTCTTGGTCTCGGTACGAGTACCGAACTCCTCCTGGCCGATAGGGCGCAGGGAGAGGTTGGAGTCGACACGCATGGAACCCTGGTCCATGCGGGCATCGGAGACGCCGAGGGCCGCGACGAGCTCGCGCAGGGCGCCGACGTAGGCCTTGGCGACCTCGGGGGCACGTTCGCCCGCGCCGATGATCGGCTTGGTCACGATCTCAATAAGCGGGATGCCTGCACGGTTGCAGTCCACGAGCGAGGAGGTTGCACCGGAGATGCGGCCGTCCGCGCCACCGATGTGGGTGAGCTTGGAGGTGTCTTCCTCCATGTGGGCGCGCTCGATTTCCACGCGCCACTCGGTGCCGTCCTCAAGAACGACGTCGAGGTAGCCGTCGTACGCAATCGGCTCATCGTACTGGGAGATCTGGTAGTTTTTCGGCTGGTCCGGGTAAAAGTAGTTCTTGCGCGCGAAGCGGGAGGACTCTGCAATCTTGCAGTTGAGCGCCAGGCCAATCTTCATGGCTCCCTCGACGCCATCGTGGTTGACAACCGGCAACGCGCCCGGCAGACCCAGACAGACCGGGTCCACGTTGGAGTTCGGGGCCGCGTTGAAGTTCGTGGCGGAGGTAGAGAACATCTTCGTATTCGTGTTGAGCTCGACGTGGACCTCCATGCCCATCACCGGTTCAAACTTTTCGAGGACCTCGTCGTAGTCCATCAGGTCATACATCGCAGCAGTCATGGGGGCTATCTTAATACGTCGCCCGACGCGAGGCGCCATGCGGATCGAACTTCGAACACAGGTCCACTTCTCTGCTTATTCCGCTGCCTCATGTCGGCTCCCTCCGATAGTCTCATCTTCATGACGCTAAGCACAGGAAACATTGCCGCGACGGCGAATGTGCACACCCTGACTCGTCTCAAATTCGACTCCTCTGCCTAGGACATCTAGCGCTCGCCGTCGAGGAGCCCCGCCCCTCCACCTCCGCCCTCACCCACCTCACGCCCGCCGAGCACCACTGCCTCGACTGGCTCACCGAGCATTCCTCCACCGGGTGTCTCCGCATTGAGCAGGAAAGAATTACCTTTGACCACGCGACGGCTGCACTACAGGCGCTCTTCGCATAATCTGGGCGCCATGGAACCGCGCCTCGCTTTGGGTCTCTACCCCACACTGCCCACCCTCGACCAGCTCGGTGAAAGGCTGAACGCTCTCGACGCCCAGCTTCTCGAGCTTCCCGCGGAGGTCGAGGAAGGCACCGGCCTCTTCGCCCTCGTGGAGAACGACTACCTCGTCCTTATCCGGCGCACGGAGTCCGTCCTCCCTGACGCGCAGACCGGCCACCCGTTGCTGGCACGCGCCAGCGCCCCGCACCTTAAAGACGCCACCGGCATGGTCGTCGTCATCACCTACGCCACAGAGAACCTCCTGGTCAGCCCCGTCGAGTTCGCCCTTACCCACGCGCGCCTCACCGCCGCGCTCGTTCCCGACGCCCTCGCCATTCACAACACGGGCGCGGCCGCCACAGTCGACGCCGACGTCTTCCGAGCAGCCGTTGACGAGGGCCCACTGTCCTACGCACTCGCCCCGGTCTGGCTCTACGAGGAAGACGGTCGCTACGGCGCTTACACCATGGGCCTGCACCGCTACGGCCTGCCGGAGCTCCAGGTCGCGCCCGGCAGCACCGGCCCCATGGAGCTCTTCCAAGGCCTCACCCAGCTTGCCGATGCCGCCCTGTCCCCCAATCCCCCAACCGCCGGCGCCACAGTGCTTCTGGCCGAGGGCGAACAGCCCCGCACGCTCGTCGAGTCCACGTGGGTCGTGGGCAAGGACGTCCCTGCTCTTACTCTGCCCGCCGTCTAGCTTCGAAGGAATCCGCCGTGCCTACTCCCTTTGCCGTCAACCGCGCCCACCTCGCCCGTCAACGCTTTACGCTCGTCCTCCTCGACAGCGAGGCCGACGTCATGATGAAGATCCGCACCGCGCTCTCCAACTACTTTGGTCCGCGCCTCGGTTCCTTCACCCCGGCGCCCAAGGATGACGGGGCCTTCTCCGTGGCCATCAACAACGTGGCCACCATCGCCTTCGCGCAGACTGCCGGCACGATGGTGGGCGAGTCGGCTCCCATCGCGCACCCCATTCTCACGGGAAGCTTTGATCCGACGAAGGTACGCTCCATCGTAAGCATCGCCCAGGTCGAGCCCGCGCTTCCTGGCACAGACAACGAGTCGCGCGAGGGTGTCTTCGCCCAGCTGCGCATCCTCGCCGAGGCCACCGCGGCGCTCTGCACGCTGCCCGGCGTCGTGGGCGTACGCAACGATCTGGGCCGCGTCATCGCCCAGCCCGATATCTATGCCGAGGCCGTCGCGCGCGACGAAGCCCCACACTATCTCGCCACGGCATGGATCACGCCCGGCGAGGGCCGCACCATCAACGCGGGCACCGTGGGCATGCCGGCCCTCGGCCACCCGGAAATCCAGATTCAAGGCTTTACCGGCGACCCGACGGACCTCTACTACCGCATGGCCAACCTCATCGACTACGCCGCCCGCGGCCCGCTACTCAAGCCCGGCGACACACTTTCCTTCGGCGAGGGCCAGCCGCCTATCAGCATCACCGAGGCCACGAACTTCGTCTCCTCCGACATCCCTACCGTCGAGGTCCACCTGACCTAGGGCCTAGGCCTTGCGCGCGTCCGACCAGCGGCAGCCTGCCGCCAACAGTGCGCCAGACAGGTTGTGCCACACGGAGAACACCGCCCCCGGCAGCGCCGCCAGCGGATTCATGTAGGCGCTCGCCAGCGAGGTCGCCAGACCGGAGTTTTGCATGCCTACCTCGACGGCCATCGTGCGGCGCGCCGCCACCGGCTGGCCGGTGAACTTACCCGTGAGGTAGCCCAGCAGGTAACCAAAGCCGTTGTGCAGGATGACGGCCGCGAGAACCAGCGCACCCGCAGTCGCGATATTGTCGTGCGCGCCGCCCACCACGATGCACACGATAGCTGCGATCGCCGCCACGGAGATCCACGGCAACGCTGCCTGGATCTTCTCCACGATCTTCGGGACGAGCATGCGCACGAGCAGACCGCCGACGACCGGCACCAGCACGACTTTGACGATGGACATGGCCATCGAGCCCGCGCTCACCGGCATGTACTCCCCCGCCAGCCACAGCGTGAGCAGCGGCGTCAACACCGGCGCGAGCAGCGTCGAGATGGATGTCATCGTCACCGACAGCGCAACATCGCCACGGGCTAGGTAGGACACGACGTTGGAGCTCGTACCGCCAGGCGCACAGCCCACGAGGATGACGCCCGCCGCGATACCCGCCGGCAGGTTCAGAACTTTGACGACGACCACAGCGACCAGCGGCATGATGACGAACTGTGCGACGACGCCGATGAGCACCGGCAGCGGACGCTTGGCCACCACTACGAAGTCGACGGGACGCAGCGTAAGACCCATGCCAAACATGATGACGCCCAGCAATGACGTGACCCACGACGCGAACGAATGCGCAGTATCGGGCGCGAGGTAGCCCACGATGCCGCCAATAATCACGAGCACCGGGAAACCGAGCGCGGCAATAAGCGCGGCACGGTCCTGCGCTGCCGTCGTCTGCGTCGCCGGAGTGGCCGCGGCGACCTGTCGGGAATCACTCTGCGTGCTCATGGAATGAACACTAGCGCCCATAGGTTGAGAAATCAATCTCACATTTTGGAACATGACCAAGCAGACATGCACAAGGCCGCCTGAGAAAATCCTCAAGCGGCCTTCGACGAAGCTGTGAAATGTTTATCCGAAAAGCGCACGCGCCGTGGCATAGCGGCCATTCGGCACGATCTTCAGCTTGCCCACTGCGTCTTCGAGCGGAACGAGGTCGATGTTCTCACCGTGGAGCGCAACACACATACCAGACTCGCCGCGGTGTGCGGCGCGCGCAGCGTGAACGCCATAGCGCGTCGCCAAAACGCGGTCGTACGCAGTCGGGGTACCACCGCGCTGGATGTGGCCAAGCACCGTGGTACGCACGTCATAACCCGTACGCTTGTGAATCTCGCTGGCAATGACCTGGCCAATGCCGTTGAAGGTCTGGTGGCCGAACTGGTCAACGCCGCCTTCCTGGAACTCCATCGTGCCTTCCTTGGGCAGAGCGCCCTCGGCCACACAGATGATGCCGTACTTCTCACCCATCTGGAAGCGGCGTTCCATCGCCTTCGTAATATCCGCGATATCGAACGGCTCCTCAGGAATCACGGTGTAGTGCGCGCCACCGGCCATGCCGGCATGCAGCGCAATCCAGCCCACGTGGCGGCCCATAACCTCGACGATGAGGATACGATTGTGGGACTCTGCCGTGGTGTGCAGACGGTCGATGGCGTCCGTCGCAACGGAAACCGCGGTATCGAAACCGAAGGTGTAGTCGGTGGCGTTGACGTCGTTGTCAATGGTCTTCGGAACACCGATGACCGGGATGCCATTGTCAGAAAGGAACTTCGCGCCCTTGAGCGTGCCTTCACCGCCGATGGCAATGAGCGCGTCTACCTCAGCGTCAGCCATGTTGGCCTTTATCTGGTCGATGCCCGCCTTAAACTTATCCGGGTGCAGGCGGCCGGTACCGAGGATGGTACCGCCGCGCAGGAGGATACGGTCGATTTCCGCATCATCATAGAGGTCACGGCGGTGGTCTTCCATGAGACCAACCCAACCGTCCTCGTAGCCGACGACGGTGTCGCCGAACTCGTTGGAGGCGGTGCGCACGACGGCGCGAATAACGGCATTGAGACCGGGGCAATCGCCACCGGAGGTAAGTACTGCAAGGCGCATAGATTCCAACTTACCGCGCTGGCGCCTATCGTGCAGCAGCTGCCAACGTGTCTCTGAAGAACAAGGATGCGATAAGTCCCACAACCAGCGCCGCGACAATGACGAACAGCGAGTTCGCCATGCCGCCAGAGCCCTCCACCGACTGCACGACCGCGGACACCGCTGACACGCCAATCACGGAGCCCACCTGCCGCGAGGTGTTGTAGACACCCGAGGCCGCGCCCATGAGCGGCGCCGGAGTATCGCGCATCGTCGTCGCGGCATTCGAGCCCCAGATAAAGGACTGCCCGACGCCCAACAGCGCCATGGGCACGCACAGCCACCATGCCCCAGCGTCAGAGCGCATCAACACACAAATCCCAATGAGCGTTCCGATCAGCACTACGAAACCGGTCGTGGCGAGACGCCGCGGATCCACCTTGTCAGCCAGTGCGCCCGCGATCGGCGAGACGGCCAGCGAGATAATCGCCATCGGCGCGACAATCATGCCCGCCATGCCAGCGCCCAAGCCCTTGACCTCCTGAAGCCACATCATCACCGGCAGCATCATCGACGCCGCCATGAATCCCATGGCCACAATCGCCAAAGACCCGGCCGAATAATTACGGTCCTTAAACAGCGGCAGAGGCACGAGCGCCTCGGTACCGCGCTTCCCCGCCGTCGACTGCAGCCACACGAATGCCACAAGCCCGCCGATGCCCACGGCCATCAGGCCCCAGACCCAGCCAGCCCAGCCGGTCCCCGGGCCTTCCTGGATGCCGTAGACGAGTGCCGCAAGCGCCACGAACGAGACCGCGACGGACGCGTAGTCCACCCGGCGCGCCGTGGTCGCCAGCACTGGGACCCAGCGCTGCGAAAGCACGATGGCCGCAATGACAAACGGGACGTGCACCCAGAACACCGCCTGCCAGCCAAAAGCGCCCACAACGAAACCACCAAGCAGCGGGCCCGCGAGCGACGCGACGGAGCCGATGATCCCCCACGCGCCAAGCGCATGCCCGCGGCGCTCGCGCGCAAAGATGCGGTTGATAACGGCCATCGTCTGCGGCATCTGCAATGAAGCACCGAGTCCCTGCAGCCCTCGCGCCGCGATGAGAAACCCGATATTAGGCGCCAACGCGCAGGCCAGCGCACCGACGCCAAACAGGGCAATACCGAACTGGAACATCTTCTTTTGTCCATAGATATCGCCCAAGCGCCCGGTAAAGAGCAGCGGGGTCACGACGGCGAGCAGGTAGATGGAGCTCACCCACATCACCTGACCCACCGTTGCCTCAAGTCCGTGCTGGATGCCCGGCAGGGCGACCGCAATCATCGACTGGTCGAGCAGCGAGACGAAGAATCCCAGCGAAAGCGCGAACATCGCACGCCACGCGTCGCGTTCCGGTGGGACTTCAGAGTGAGAGGCAAATGTGGGCACGGTCATAGCCCGCGAGTCTAGCGAAGCCGCCCCAAGTGGTCGCGGCCGCGCCTACACTGTGTGCCATGGGATCCATCGACATTAAGAAACCGCAGACCGTCTCCACCGCCACCACCGTCGCCTTCGGCCTCATCGGCGGTTGGCTCACCGCACGCGAAACCGGCATCCGCCCGCTCGGCGGCGTTGTCCTCGGCGCCGCTGGTCTCTGGGCCGGCCGCAGCTGGCTCGCCAAGACCGATCCAATCACCACCACGGCGCTGTCCGCCATCTATCTTGGTGCCTTCGGCGCCTCACACCCGCTGGCTAAGAAGATCGGTGCGTGGCCAGCTGTCCTCGCCGTCACCGGTGCTGCCGCTGGCGCTGCGTACTCCCTGTCCGACATTCGCTAGCTAGGTAACACGAATTCATCCATAATTCATACGGTCGCGAGCCACTGTTCACCTTCACGGGGTTTGATCTTTGAGTCATTAATCTCGACTATCACTCTCCGTGGAGGATTTTCATGTCTATGCCTCGCTTCCTGACTGCCTGTGCGGCCTTCTCAGCCGTCACCTTGTTAGCTTCCTGCGCAGAACCTGCGTCCGAAAAAGGGGTATCGGATAACTCTGCAGCAAGTGGTGAGAAGACAACCATCACTGTCTACACATCAGAGCCGGAAGAAAAGGTCGACGAAATCAACGCGGCGTTCATGGAAGCCAATCCCGACATCGAGGTGGAAGTCTACCGCGCGGGTACGGGCGACCTTAACGCGCGCATCGCCACGGAGAAGGAATCCGGCGACATCGGCGCGGATGTCTTCTGGGCTGCCGATGCCGCCACGTTCGAAAAGTATGCCGAAGCCGGCGATCTCGCGGAACTCACCGACGTCGATGCTGAGCCAGTTATTGACCAAGCCAAGGATTCGAAGAACCTCTACGTGGGCACACGCATTATCCCCACGGTTATCGCGTACAACACTGATGTCATCGACGAAGCAGACGCACCCAAGTCCTGGGCAGATCTCACAGATCCGAAGTACAAGGACAAGCTCGTCATGCCGAACCCAGCCGTCTCCGGCGCGGCAGCCTTCAATACTTCGGTATGGAAGAACGACCCGGCACTGGGCGAGGAATGGATCACCAAGCTGGGCGCGAACGCTCCGATGATTGCCGAGTCCAACGGCCCGGCTTCCCAGGAAATCGCTTCCGGCTCGCGCCCGGCTGGTGTGGTCGTGGATTACCTCATCCGTAACCTCGCTGCCGACGGCTCTCCGGTGGAAACCGTCTACCCCACCGAAGGCGTTCCCTATATCACGGAGCCCGCTGGCGTTTTCGCAGACTCTGAAGCCAAGGAAGCCGCCCAGACCTACATCAACTTCCTGCTGAGCGAAGAGGGCCAGAAGCTCGCCGTCGAGCAGTCCTACCTGCCGGTGCGCCAAGACGTTGGCACCCCGGAGGGTACCCCGGAGCTCAAGGACATCAAGCTCATGGATCAGGATCTGAAGACCATCACCGGCGATAAGGATGCCGCGGTTGAGCTCTTCCAGAATGCTGTGAAGTAACGTGCGCTCTTCCGTATCGCTGTTGCGGGGCGGGGTGTGGCTGATAGTCCTCGGGCTTTTCGCCACACCTCTCGCGTTTGTCGTATCCCTTGCGATGGGCGGCAACCAGATCCCGCTGCTGTTTGATCAAGGGCTTGGTCAAGCCGCCTGGAACTCACTGTTTTCAACAGTGCTTTCCGCTGTCGGGGCCGTGGTTATAGGCACCATCATCGCTATTCTTCTTGACCGTACTGATGCGGCGGGTTCCAGTGTTCTCCGCCTGTTCTTGCTTTCCCCATTGCTTGTTCCGCCGTTTATTGGCGCGATTGCGTGGATGCAGCTCTTCGGGCCGGCACAGGGCTTCAACAAGATCTTCGACCATGATGTGTGGAATATCTATGGCGCGGACGGCGTGACCTTCCTGCTCATGGTTCATTCCTATCCCACGGTCTATGTCATTGTCTCCGCGGGTCTGCGTTCCATTCCCGCCGATCTTGAGCAGGCCGCGCGCGTCGCAGGCGCTTCGACGTGGACCGTGCTACGCACCATCACATTGCCACTGCTACGTCCCGCGTTGCTCTCAGCATTCACGCTCACTGCCGTTGCCAACCTCGCTGACTTCGGCATCCCCTCCATCCTCGGTTCGCCTGCCCGCTTCGAGACCCTGGCCACGATGATCTATCGCTTCATGGACTCCGGAACCGTGGACAATCCACTCCAGGTGGTCTGTACCGTCGGCGTGGTTTTGCTCTTCCTCGGTCTGGGGGCGGTCATCGCTGATTACCTCGTTGCTATGTGGGCGGCGTCCAAGCTGCAGGACACGGGCACGTCACACCGCTTCCGGCTGGGCGCGGCGCGTTGGCCCGTCACTCTCGTCGGCTGGGTGGTTGGACTCGCAGTTACGCTCGGGCCCATCCTCGGACTCGCCTACCGAGCTCTGCTCCCGGCCCCAGGCGTGCCGTTTACGCTCGACACCATCTCGCTCAGCAACTTCTCCAAGGCGCTGTCCAATCCCCGCGTCATCGATGGATTCACCAACTCCGCTCTGCTCGCACTCGGCGCCGCGCTCATCTGCGGCGTGCTGGGCTGGCTCATTGGTCTACTTGTCACGCGCACTCGGTTGTTCGGCAATACCGCGATGACGCTGCTCGTGCTGCTTCCCACGGCGCTGCCTGGCCTCATCATCGGCGTCGCCTGGCTCATCGTCGGGCGCTACACCGAGCTCTACAACACCGTATGGATCATCCTGCTTGCCTATGTCTGTGCGTTCACGGCTCTGGTGCTACAAGCGGTGCGCGCGCCGTTACAGAACACGCCTGTTGCCGTCGAGGAGGCCGCTCGCATCTCCGGTGCTGGACCAGTTAGGGCTCTTTTATCCACCACAGGCGCCATGGCGATTCCTGCCGCGATCTCCGGCGCCGTCCTCGTCGCCATCACTGCGGTACGCGAGCTCACAGTGTCCATTCTGCTCATCTCACCTGGTACCACCACTCTGGGCGTGCAGGTATTCAACCTCCAACAGGCCGGCAATTACAACCAAGCGTCTGCGCTCTCGTTGCTCTTCGCACTCATCGGCGTGGTCGGCCTCGCGCTCACCATCCGTCCGCCTCGTCTGAAGAACTAGGACATTCATGTCATCCATCACGCTTTCCCATCTCACCGTCGACTTCGGCGATGGCGCCAAAGGCCTCGACGACGTCTCGCTCGACGTTGACTCCAATGAGTTCATCGCACTCGTCGGCCCGTCGGGCTCTGGAAAGACCACGCTATTGCGTTCCATCGCGGGCTTCCTCGAGCCGACCTCCGGCACCATTTCCATCGATGGAAAGGACATCTCAAACACACCGCCGGAGCGTCGTTGTATGGGGATGGTTTTCCAGCAACACGCCGTATGGCCACATATGTCCGTCGCTGACAACGTGGCCTACCCGCTGAAAATGGCCAAGGTCGGCCATGCAGACCGCAGCGCCCGCGTCCACCGTGCACTCGAACTGGTCGGTCTCGGCGACTTCGGCCGCCGCAAGCCAGTCAGCCTTTCCGGCGGACAACGCCAGCGCGTCGCACTCGCCCGCGCCATCGTCGCCGATCCCACCGTGCTGCTCTTGGACGAGGCTCTCTCCGCCCTCGACGAGCCGCTGCGTGATTCTCTGCGCCGCGAACTCGTCTCGCTCACCCGTCGCGAAGGTCTCACCACGGTCCACGTCACCCACGATCGCGCCGAGGCCTTGGCCATCGCGGACCGGATTGTGGTTCTCGACAAGGGCCGCATCCAGCAAGTTGCCACACCGCAGAAACTTCTCGCCCGCCCCGCGAGTCCCCAAGTGGCCGCGTTCATCGCGGATGCCACAATCCTCGACGCCCACCGCGACGCACACGAGGTGATCTGTCCTTCGTTTGGTCTTTCGTGGCCCGCGCCCGATTCCGCAGACATCTCGTGCGTCGGTGTCCTGCCTTCCCACGTCGAGCTCACCGCTCCCGGCACTCCCGGTGCTGTCGATGCCATCGTGACCTCGGCGCTCTTCGAATACAACCGTTTCTCGGTCACTGCCCAGGTCGGAGCCGACACGACCTTCCGCGCCTCAACCACCACGCGGCCCGACGTTGGCGACACGGTGGGGCTTCGCATCAGTACGCCGCTTATGTATTAGCCCCACGCCCGCGGTTCCTCTTGACCGCGGGTCTTCTTTTCTCTAAGGTTACCCACATAGGTGGTAAACCCCCTAACCCAAACACCTTTCCCTAACACTCACAACGAAAGGAGGCTCCATGAGCGACTCCCGCCCCTTGTATCAACAGCTCGCTGGCGGCATTCGGGACATGATTATCTCGGGCCAGCTCGGCCCCGGCGATCGCGCCCCGAGCACCAACGAGCTCTCCGCGTTCCACTCGGTCAACCCGACCACAGCTGCCAAGGCGCTCACGGTGCTCCACGATGAAGGACTGCTGGAAAAGCGGCGCGGGCTCGGCATGTTCGTCACGCCCGAGGCCCGCGACCACGTCCAGAAACAACGCCGTTCAGCACTGCGCGAGGACTTCATCGCACCCCTTCTCGCCGAGGCTCGCGCGCTCGGCCTATCTCAGACAGAACTCATCGATCTCATCCGTGCCGAAGGAGACCAGCCGTGAACACCATTTCGCTCGACGACGTCCACGTCAAAGACTTCCTACGCGCCGACTCGCTGAAGCTTGCCCCCGGACTCTACGGAGTCATCGGCCCCAATGGCGCCGGAAAGACCACGCTCATGCGGGTCATTGCGGGGCATCTACCGGCGTCCGACGGTACGGTCGACTGCGCGACGACCGCCCTCGCTCGGACCGGGCACGATATTGCGCTCGCTGGCTGGACCGTGGCCGACCATCTCGATATCGCCCGGCGTGCACGAGGCGCGCTCGACCTCGACTACGCCCGAAACCTGCTCGAGCGCTTCGACCTGGCAGAGAAGTCGCGGTGTTCTAAGCTCTCGACCGGCCAGCGACAGATCCTCGCCGTGATTACGGCACTTGCGGCCCGCACTCCCATCACGCTGCTCGATGAGCCCTTCAACGGCCTCGACGCCCCGACTCGTTCCACGTTGCGTGAGATACTCATCGACCATGCTGCGCAGACCTCGGACTGGACGCTCCTCATCTCGTCGCATCGCGCCGAGGACCTCGCCGGGCTTGCCGATGCCCTCGTCATCCTTCAGGCCGGCATCGCCACCGGCCCCGTCCAACTCGATGAGCAACGCGCGCTATTCCCTTCGCTCACCGGAGAAACCAGCGCCGTTGACGCGGCCATTAAGGAACTAGACGCCGAAGTCCTCGACCGCCAGACGCTCGGCCCAACGACGCGCGCGCTCGTTCGCGCCACTCATGCCCCAGCCGATCTGCCCGCCACCGTAACAGTAGAACACCCCGACGACGCGCAGCTCATCGACTCCATCGTCACCGCCGCCAAGCACTAAGGAGCCCTATCATGCCCACTCTTTTTGCCGCCCAGCGACCGCTACCCCTCGTCTTCGGCATTCTCATCATTGTTCTCGCCATTGGCGATTACTTCATTCCCCGCGACTACCACGCCGTCACTATCAACCCGGCTGGCTGGATTATCTGGTCAGCGTTCCTTTGGGGCGTATTCGCAACTCTCACCGCGACGCAGTTTCGCACGCTGCGCAGCCTCGACATGCCACAGAAGATATGGCAACGCGCAACCCACGGTGTCATCATTTGCGGCTCAGTGGTATTCGGCATCATCGCTGCGGCCGCGCACTACGTCGCGCAAGGAATTGGCGTTCCCGTCGACAGCTCCTTCGAGGTCTATTTCGATTCCACACCAGAGGTCTATTTACCTGACGGGCACGTCGATTACGCCGCTGCCCAACCTGATTGGCGCCTCATCGCCCTCACCGTCCTCGGCTTCATCGTCACCTATCTTCTCGCGGGGTACATGGGGGCCGGGACTGGTCTCTTGTTCGCGAGCTTGCGCGTTCGCGGCCTGCCAGCGCAAATCCTCGCACTGTTCGCTCTGCTTGTCCTCGTCTATTGGCTCGCACTCCTCGCGAGTAAGGTGATTTACGCTGCAGTCGGGTATGTTTCGGCCCCCTTCCCGGGACTTTTCGTCTTCGGCGGGATTGCCGTCACTGTCGGCGCGCTCCTTGTCTGGCGCCTGCCGCGGCACGTTCATCCTTAGCCTCCTCACAAAGGCACTATGCCAATAGCAATAAGCCCTGGTCACGAAAAATCCTCATTTTTCGCGACCAGGGCTTATTGCTTTCGGAACATTGCCGTCGTGGGCTAGAGCTCGCGCGTGGCGGCTTCCTCTTCGACTTCCAGCTCGGCGACAAAGTCCCGCTTGGAGGCCTGCCACTCGTCTTCGGTCATGCGCAGGCGCCAGTACCCGGAGATCGACGCGTCGCGCTTCGATACGCCGCGGTTAACAAAGAGGTAGCGGCGCAGCGACTTGATCATCTCAGCCACGCCGTGGACGAACCAGCCGATGTTGCCATCTGGGACCTGGTAGGTACGGACGGCATCGGAAAGCGCGGTGCCGGGCATCTCTCCGTTGCGGTAGACGAAGCGGACCTCGGACTCGGGGTTCTCCGGCATAGGAATTTCGTGGCCCGGTGCCTCGACCTCAATAAAAGCGACCGCCGTCGAGCCCGCCGGAATCTTCTCCAGCGCCGCGGCAACCGCGGGCGCAGCCGCCTCGTCACCGGCGAGCACGAAGTGGTCGTAGTCGGCCGTCGGCGCCCAGCCGCCGCCGGGGCCAGCAAAGGCGAAGCTCTCGCCCACCTGGACGTCGCGCGCCCACGGACCAGCCAAGCCCGTGTCGCCGTGGAGTACGAAGTCGATGGACATTTCGCCCGTCGTCGTGTCCACGGTGCGCAGCGTGTACGTGCGGGTTACGGGGCGCAGGTGCTTGGGCTGCGTGTCCTTGATGTGCCCCAGGTCGAAGGGCCAGGAGTAATCGGCACCCTCCGGGACAAACAGGATCTTGATGTAGTGGTCTGTCTTATCGAGCTCACGCCCAATGATGCCCGGCGCCGTCGCAAAGAGGCGCACCATGTCGGGCGAGATCTGCTCCTTGCCCGTAATCGTCGCCTCGATGGCTGTGCGACCCTTCTTCTTTGGCGGTTCGGGCCGTGACTCCTGCTGGACAGAGCCCGCTGCAAGGAACTGCGCGCGCCGTTCTTCCTTCTCCTGGTAGCGGCGCGCCTTAGCATCGTGCTTCGCGCGCTTGCGGTCCGCGTAGGAGGCGGCATAGAGATCGGCGCGGCCCGCCGCCATGCCCTCACGATAGCCTTCGGCGTAGGCGGCGGCATACCCGGCTTTGAATCCCTCAGTCCACTCAGGCGACGGGTTGATCGGTGCGGATGCAGGTTGCTGCTCAGCGCTCATGGTGCCTCCTCTAGGTTCAACTAGAAGCAAAGGCTACCCTAACTCAAATGAGCATTTCTAATCGCGGGGGTGGTTGTCCCTCCGCGCGCGAAGCCCCAAGACTCCCATAACCGTTGTGGAAACCACCAGCACCGCGGCGATGGACACCAAGATAACCGGGCTAGCCGATGTCGTCTGCAAGAGCCCCTTGGCCGCCAGTACAAACAACGTCACAAGAGCGACAAACGACACGAGGGATACGATTTGGGCCGCGCGGAACACGATCTCCTCCTTAAGGTCTACGTGGCCCCTACCCTAACAAAGGCACGTGCATGCCGTGCCCGGACTTGTAGAACTGGGCGCAGTGACGCCACCAGTAAAAGGAACACTCAATGCGTACGCGCGTGAGCACGACACGGCACAGTAGGACATAGACGAAAGCCCCAGTTCACAGCGTGAACTGGGGCTTGATGCGCGTTAAGGCCTACTTGTTGCGGCCAGCCTCGTACGCGGCACCCACCTTGTACAGGCGGTCATCCTGGAACGCCGGCGCCATGATCTGCAGGCCGGTCGGCAGGTTGGTGTCCGAAGCCAGACCGGACGGCACGGACATGCCGCACACGCCGGCGAGGTTGAGCGGCAGGGTGCACAGATCGAAGTTGTACATCGCCATCGGATCTTCGACCTTCTCGCCCAGCTTGAAGGCCGTGGTCGGGGTGGTCGGAGACACGAGGACGTCGGCGACCTCGAAGGCCTTGGCGAAGTCCTGGGCGATGAGCGTACGCACGCGCTGCGCCTGGAGGTAGTACGCGTCGTAGTAGCCGACGGACAGGGCGTAGGTACCCAGCATGATGCGGCGCTTGACCTCGGGGCCGAAGCCGGCGGCACGGGACATGGACATGACCTCTTCGGAGGAGTGCGTGCCGTCGTCGCCAACACGCAGGCCGTAACGCATGCCATCGAAACGAGCGAGGTTCGAAGAGACCTCACACGGCATGATGAGGTAGTACGCAGCGAGAGCGTCGTCGAAGTGCGGGCAGTCAACCTCGACGATCTCAGCACCCTGGGAACGCAGCTGCTCCACGGCGGCGTGGTAGGCCTCCATGACGCCGTCCTGCCAGCCGTCGCGCTCGAACTGCTTGATAAGGCCCACCTTGACGCCGGTGAGGTCGCCGTTGGCGCCTTCCTTGGCGGCGGCGACAACCGGGGCAACCGGCTTATCCACGGAGGTGGCGTCGAAAGCGTCGTGGCCGGCGATGATCTCGTGGAGCAGCGCAGTATCAAGCACGGTCGTGGCACACGGGCCGGCCTGGTCCAGGGAGGACGCCGCAGCAATGAGGCCGTAGCGCGAGACGGTGCCGTAGGTCGGCTTCACACCCACGGTGTTGGTGAGCGCGGCCGGCTGGCGGATGGATCCGCCGGTGTCGGTGCCGATGCCCAGCGGGGCCTGGCCGGAAGCCAGGGCCGCCGCGGTGCCGCCGCCGGAGCCGCCCGGGGTGCGGTCCGTGTCGTACGGGTTGTGGGCCGGGCCGTAGGCAGAGTTCTCGTTGGAGGAGCCCATGGCGAATTCGTCGAGGTTCGTCTTGCCCAGGATCGGAATGCCAGCGGCGCGCAGCTTCTTCACGAGCGTCGCGTCATACGGGGACATCCAGCCCTCCAGCATCTTGGAGGCCGCGGTCGTGGGGGCATCGGTCGTTACGAGCAGGTCCTTGAGCGCGAGCGGGACGCCAGCCAGCGCAGAGGCCGGGGCCTCGCCAGCGTCGAGGGCCTTATCGACAGCATCGGCAGCAGCAAGTGCTTCCTCAGCGCCGACGTGGAGGAAGGAGTTGAGCTCGCCGTTGGTCTCCGCGATGCGATCGAGGAAGGCCTGAGTGACCTCGCGGGAGGTCAGCTCGCGGGAGTGAATCTTCTCCGCCAATTCAGCGGCGGTAAGGGAGGTAATCCCCTCAGTAGGTGCGATAAAAGTCGACATTTACTCTCCTCCCAGAATCTGCGGAACGACGAAGCGATCGTCTTCGCGAGCCGGCGCCTGGTCCAGGGCCTGCTCGGCGTTGAGCAAGCGAATAACCTTGTCCTCACGCATGGGCGCGTCCACGGAGTGCGGGTGGCTCATAGGTTCCACGCCCTCAGCATCGACCTTGCCCACGGCCGAGACCGAGTCCACAATCTTGTCGATCTGGCTGGCGAACTGCTCCAGCTCCTCGTCGCTTAAAGCCAAGCGGGAAAGCTTGGCCAAGTGCGCGACCTCTTCACGCGAAATCTCAGACACGCGAACTCCATCCTTTAATTCAGATACGTCTGTGTAGCTAGGCAACCATGTTACTGCACTGTCCAGCATGCGGCGGCACGGGGCGCTCACTCCCTTCACCCATAGGGTTGGACCAATTCCTTGTGGAGTGATCCACGACACGAGTACCATGGGGCGGAACGCCCAAATCCATCGAAAGTTTGCCATGTCCTTCCTCATCCGAGTCATCCTTCCCGACACACCCGGCAGCCTCGGCCAGCTCGCCGAGGCATTTGGCATCGCCGGCGCGAACATCCAGTCGGTGGATATTGTTGAGACATCCCCCGAGGGTTCCGTCACCGATGACATCGTGGTGGAGCTGCCCGCCGGCACCATGGCAGACGTCCTCTTTACCGCCGCCAACGAGGTCGACGGCGTCGAGATCGACTCCATCCGCCCCTTCAGCGGCACCGTCGACCGCCGCGGCCAGATCTCACTGCTCGCCCGCGTCGCCGCGAAGCATGACACGACCGCCGCCATGCAGGAGGTCTGCGCCGCCATGCCGCAATCGCTCACCTCCACGTGGGCCATCGTTATCGACAACAATGAGCCCATCCATCGCATTGCTGCTTCCGATGCCGCCCCCGAGGACGATGGCACCATCCCCTCCTCCATTGCTGTGGACAGCGCCCGCGTCCTCCACCCTGAACGCGAAGACTGGATCCCGGAGTCCTGGGCCCTTCTCGATTCGGCGCTGGCCGCCACTCCGCTCGGCAACACCGGCCTCGTCATGGTCATCGGCCGAGTAGGCGGACCCGACTACTTGGCCTCCGAGGTCGACCACTTGGGGCACTTGGGCACGATTTTGGGTGCTTTTGTGAAATAAGTATCCGATCGCGGCGCGCACCGCTACGATCGGATAATGCCTTAAACGATCGAAGTTCAATCGCCTTCGATCGTTTCGTCATTGACGCTCTTCCTCATGTGGCCCGCCGTAGAAATGGAAGAACTCCTATGGACGTCGCACGCGCCCTTGTACCGCCGAGCACGGGCGAAGCAACCCGCAACGGACGACTCCCCGCGTGTTTTCGCTAGTCTGACGGCATGGAGGAAAAGAAGCTCACTAGCCTCATCTTCGGAAACGTCGTTATCGAATCCTCGTTCATGGGCGGAAGCCTGCGCGTCTACAGCCCGGACATGCGCTCCTATTCCGAGCTCACGCACCACGGCATCACGCTCAAGTCCCCACTCGACGAACTGTGCGAGCACATCTTTCGCGACGTCGAAAGCGAGCTGGAGAAGCACTACCCGGGAGGCGTAGCACGAGCTCGCCGGGAACTGGCTTGAACATATGGCGATGAAAACTAGAC
>NZ_KV796381.1:0-27443 GCF_001809185.1 Corynebacterium sp. HMSC072G08 | reverse complement strand
CCGACATAAAAACAACAAACAACAACTACATAACACGCAGCGAGGACCAAAAGACAAAAAGTGTCTTTCGGCCCGCGCTGCTTTTACGCGTTTTACAGGGACGCCGCACACCCTCTTCACATGACAGGTCTATCCACGCGCCGGCGTGTCATTGGTGAAACATGAACGAGTCACAACACTCTCTTCGGTTTGTAGACGACTCATTCACACTTCAACGCACGTAGCGGTTAAGTCGCACCGGCCCGGCGGCAGTCCTTGGTAATGTTCTAGCGCTCCATGCGTTAAAGGAGGGCCGTGGCTCGGATTGTTTTGGTTTCGTACTTGTGACGTAATTGCTCTCGGAGTAACCGCTCGCCATTTCGATCCGAGGGATGGTTGATGTACTCAAGTTCGCCAATTTCAGGCGACGGGAGCTCATTGAAATACTGCCGTTTCTTTAGCTGGTTCCCGCGGTGGCCGCTAGGGTTTTGTTCCCGTAGCGGGTAGTATGGCTGGGTATTTGATTGATTCATCGAACTGGAAAGTGCAAGGCTATATGTCTGACTCCAACAGCTACGGGCGCCGCGATGGCGATCGCCGTGGCGGTAAGCCACAGGGGAAGTTTTCTGGCCGTAATGGCCGTCGCGACGAGGGTCGCGGGCGTTCGTCGTTCGGCTCCGGGCGCGATGATGACAACCGTCGTGACCGCCGTGAGGACGGCGAGCGCCGCGGATACCGTGGCGATCGTAATGAGCGCCGTGATGACCGTCGCGGCGGCCGTAACGATCACCGTGACGACCGACGTGGTGGTCGCAACGACCACCGCGGTAATGGCCGTCGTGACGACCGCCGTGGAGGTGGCCGTCGCGATGACCGCCGTGATGAGAAGAAGCGGAGTCACTCGCCGCAGCGTTCGGGCTTCCGTGAGGAACGCATCAATCGTCGCCAGAACGACCCGGATGTCCCGTCCGATATCGATATGAACGAGCTTGATCCTTCGGTGCTTCAGGACCTGAAGTCGTTGTCGAAGGATAATGCTGAGGCGACTGCTAAGCATATGATTATGGCTGCGATGCTCATGCAGGACGACCCGGAGCTCGCATTGCGCCATGCACGTGCGGCAAAGGATCGCGCGGGTCGTGTGTCCGTGGCACGCGAGATCAATGGCGTTGCTGCCTACCACGCAGGTGAGTGGAAAGAGGCTCTGGCGGAACTGCGTGCGGCACGCCGTATTTCCGGCGGCCCGGGCATGCTTGCTGTCATGGCGGACTGCGAGCGTGGGCTCGGCCGACCGCAGAAAGCTATTGAGCTTGGCCGCAGTGAAGAAGCCAAGATGCTCGATCGCGATGGCGAGATTGAGCTCGCTATTGTCGTTGCTGGTGCACGCCTTGATATGGGGCAGGCGGAAGCAGCCGTGGTCACTATCCAGCGCGCACGCCCGGATAAGGCGGCACGCGGCGGGAGCGCTGCTCGTTTGAGCTACGCATACGCCAACGCACTGCTGGAGGCTGGTCGTACGGACGAAGCTAAGGAATGGTTCAAGCACACTGTCGCGATCGACGAGGACGAAGCGACTGACGCCGCTGATCGTCTCAAGGAACTGTAATGAGTCTATTGTCCACGCATGATGCCTTGTTGCTCGACTTAGACGGGACAGTCTGGGAGGGCGGCGTCGCTCTTCCCGGTGTCGCTGACGTGCTTAACGCCTGTGGCGTCAAAGCCATTTACGTGACTAATAACGCGTCGCGTGCGCCTGAAGAGGTGGCGTCGATGTTGCGCGCTATAGATATCCCGGCCGATCCAGAGCATGTTCTTACCTCTGCGCAGGCGGCAGTCTCCCTCGCCTCACAGCACATCAAGGCAGGCTCCAAGGTGTTGGTGGTCGGTGCGGACTCGTATAAGAAGCTTGCGCGCGACGCAGGTTTTGAGGTCGTTTCTTCGGCAGACGACAAGCCGGTGGCGGTTCTCGAAGGCATGAGCAAGGACCTTGGGTGGCGCGAACTGTCTGAGGCGGCGCTGGCTATCCGTGCGGGCGCGCAGTTCTTTGCATCCAACCTAGACACCTCGTTGCCTACGGAGCGCGGTCTTGCAGTGGGGAACGGTGCACTCGTCGCGGCTATTACGACGTCGACGGGCGTGGAGCCGCTGTCTGCGGGCAAGCCCGGCCCTGAGATGTTCATTCAGGCCGCTAAGATGATGGGCTCCTCGAAGCCTTTGGCTGTCGGTGACCGTCTCGACACGGATATCTTGGGCGGCAATACCGCTGCGATGGACACCTTCCACGTGCTTACCGGAGTGAGCGGCCCGATGGCTCTTATCGAGGCGCCGGAGAAGCACCGTCCCGATTACATTGGCGCGACACTGGCAGATCTGGGTCTCAAGCGGGCAGAAGCACGTCCGGGTGCGCAGGGTGGTTTCACGGCCCGCGTCGATGGTTATGATGTCCTGCTTGAGCATGGAGATGAGGGCGCTACACCGACGCAGGCGCTGCGTACCGTGCTCGAGGTCGTCTGGGCGCTGCCCAAGCCGCCACGCTACATCCAACCGCGTTCTGAGGCAGCGGAGCGTGCGGTCAAGGCGTGGTGGTGATGCCTGCACCAACTCCAGGGTCCATGCCTGGTCATCGGCCCGCCCCGAAGCCGCATGATCCGCACTCGGTGGTGAGTCCTGAGTCCGTCGACACGCGTGTCGGTGATATCTTGGGCGAACCGGCAGCGGATCTGCGCGAAGAATTTGAACAGCTTGATCGCGCGCACACGGTGCTGCGTGACGTACTTCAGGAGAACTAATGGCCCTCAAACGCCGCCGTCTCGACGCAGAGCTCGTGCGCCGCAAGATTGCGCGTTCACGTGAACAAGCCGTCGACTGGATTAAGGATGGTCGCGTCTACGTCGGGGGCTTCCAAGCCAAGAAACCAGCGACCATCGTCGAGCCTGAAGTCTCCATTCGCGTTGAGAAGGCCGAGGAAGACGATTGGGCATCGCGCGGCGCACACAAGCTGTTGGGCGCGCTGGAGGCGTTCGATGTCTCGGTTGACGGGCTGCGGGTGCTCGATGCAGGGGCATCGACAGGCGGTTTTACGGACGTGCTCCTGCGCCATGGCGCGCGGGAGGTGCTTGCCGTTGATGTGGGCTATGGACAGCTACTGTGGCGTCTGCAGAACGACGAGCGCGTCATGGTTCTCGACCGGACGAATATTCGTAACCTCACGCTTGAGGTCACGGAAGGGCCATGCGACGCGATGGTGGGCGACCTATCGTTTATCTCGCTCAGGTTGGTTCTGCCCGCCATTGTGGAGTGCTTGAACGATGGGGCATTCTTGCTCCCGATGGTCAAGCCGCAGTTCGAGGTGGGAAAGGACCGCTTGGGGCACGGTGGCGTGGTGCGATCGCCGGAGCTACGGGCAGAGGTCACGGAAGAAATCGCTGCCTTTGCCCGGACCCTCGGACTAAGCTGCAAAGCAGTGGCTGCGTCACCGCTACCGGGTCCGAGCGGAAACGTTGAGTATTTCCTCTGGCTGGTCAAAGACGGTGGAACGACGCATCCAGATGCCGAGGCTTTGCACGACATGGTTGTGCGGGCCATTGAGGAAGGACCCCAGTAATGACCGCAACGCCGGACCGCACGCAGGACGCGCAGCGGACGATTTTGCTTGTGCCGCACACCGGGCGCGAAGACAATGTCGCCTCCATGCGTCGCGCTGCGGAATTGTTGCGCGACGCGGGGATTACGGTGCGCGTGTGCGCGACGCCGGCACCGGGCGTCGATCTGTCGGGACTGGATCTCGTTCCGCACGAGCCGGCCTCGGCCGAAGGGTGTGAGATGGTGCTCGTCTTGGGCGGTGATGGCACCTTCCTGCGCGCCGCAGACTTGGCGCATGCGGTGGACATCCCGGTTCTGGGCATCAACTTGGGCCACGTGGGCTTCCTCGCTGAGTGGGAGGCGGAGTCCCTGGAACAGGCCATCGAGCGGGTGATCTCGCGAACCTACCGCATTGAGGATCGTATGACGCTCGACGTTGTCGTCTATGACCGCGCCGGTAAAGAGATCGGACGCTCGTGGGCGCTCAACGAAGCCAGCGTGGAAAGCCTCGACCATTCGGGAGTGCTGGACGCCGTGCTGGAAATTGACGCCCGCCCGGTGTCGTCCTTTGGGTGCGATGGTGTGCTTATCTCGAGTCCCACGGGGTCTACGGCGTATGCCTTCTCCGCTGGTGGACCAGTGTTGTGGCCGGAGCTCGACGCCATTCTCGTGGTACCCAACAACGCGCATGCCTTGTTTACCAAGCCTTTGGTGGTCTCGCCGCAGTCGCGAGTTGCCGTGGAATCCGAGTCGTCGACGTCCGAGGCACAGGTGAGCATGGACGGCTTTCGGCGGTTGGATATGCCTGCCGGCGCGCGCGTGGAGGCCGTGAAGGGTGAGCGCCCCGTGCGCTGGGTGCGTCTCGACAATCAACCCTTTACGGATCGTCTGGTGAGCAAGCTCCGGCTGCCTGTGGCGGGGTGGCGCGGCCCGCAGCGCGGCGGCGACGACTACTCGGTCTAACTCGTTGCCGGACGTGGGCGCGGACGTGTGGACGCTTCGAACACAAATACGATAGACTACGGGGCATGCTAGCAGACATCACGATCGAGAACCTGGGCGTTATCGAACGCGCCAGCGCGGAGTTGTCCTCGGGATTGACCGTGCTTACCGGTGAGACCGGTGCAGGTAAGACGATGGTGGTCACTGGTTTGCGCCTGCTTGCGGGCGGACGTGCAGATTCCACGCGTGTGCGCCAGGGCTCGAAGAAGGCCTCGGTGGAAGGCACATTTGCCGTGGATACGGCGGCGCCGGATATTGCGCAGGCGGCCGCGACGGTCGTGGAGGACGCGGGCGGCTCGCCGGATGAGAACGGCGAGTTTATCGTGGCGCGTACGGTCTCGGCTGCGGGGCGTTCGAAGGCGTACCTGGGCGGACGTTCAGTGCCGGCGGCGACGTTGGGGGAATTCTCGTCGCTCGTGCTTACGGTCCATGGGCAAAACGATCAGCTGCGGTTGCTCGCGCCAGAACAGCAGCTCGGAGCCGTGGATCGGTCGGATCCGGCGGTCGCGCCGCTGCGCGAGGCCTACGCAGAGTCATTCCGTACGTGGCGTGCGTTGGCCAAGGACTATAAGACGCGCACGGAGTCGCGGCGCGAGCTGGCACAGGAAGTGGACCGGCTTCAGTTCGCGGTCGATGAGATCGATGGCATGCACCCGCAGTCGGGTGAGGACGTGGATTTGGTCGAGCGCATTCGCAAGCTCCAGGACGTTGATGGTCTGCGCGAGGCAGCCACGGTCGCGTTGGGGAGCATCGACGGGCAAGAGGGCTTCGAGGAAGATGCGGCCTCGTCCTTGTTGGGGCAGGCGCAGGCGCAACTGTCGGGCGTGGAGGATAAGCAGCTCAAGGCGTTGGGGGAGCAGCTGGCGGAAATCACGTCGCGCTTGGGCGACATCGCCGGTGAGCTTGGCGCGTACCTGGCAGATTTGCCTGCGGATCCGGAGGAACTGGAGAGGTCGCTTACGCGGCAGCAAGAGCTGAAGACACTCACCCGGAAGTACGCGCCGGATATCGACGGCGTGCTTGCGTGGCGGGATCACGCGAACGAGCGGTTGGCGTCTATTGACACGTCCACGGAGGCGCTGGAAGAGCTGGCCAAGCAGGTCAAAGCGGCGGAGTCTGAGATGATCGCGCACGCGGCGACACTGACGGCGGCGCGTGAGGACGCGGCGCGGCGCCTGGGGGATGCCGTGACGGCGGAGCTCAAGGGGCTGGCCATGGCGTCCTCGGAGTTCACGGTCGCGGTGAAGGACGCCCGGTATTCGAGGACGGGCGCGAACGAGGTGGAGTTGCAGCTCAATGGCCGGCCGCTGGCGGCGACGGCATCGGGAGGCGAGCTCTCGCGCGTCATGCTGGCGCTCGAGGTCGTGCTTTCGGCGAATACGGAGGGCACGACCATGGTCTTCGACGAGGTCGACGCTGGCGTGGGTGGCCGCGCCGCGGTGGAGATTGGACGCCGCCTGGCGCGGTTAGCGACGCGCAATCAGGTCATCGTGGTGACGCACCTGCCGCAGGTGGCGGCGTATGCGACTACGCACCTCCACGTGGCGAAGGATATGTATACCTCGGGCGTGAGCACGCTCAGCGAGAGGGAACGCGTAGAGGAGCTGGCGCGCATGCTCGCGGGACTCGACGGCACGGAGACGGGGCGTGCGCACGCGCAGGAGCTCTTTGACCGCGCACAGGCGGAAGTCGCGGAGTTCCGGCAGGAGAAAGCGAATAAATAGGCCCGAGCCGGGGATGCTGCCGCGCGCCTCCCACGCTGGGAGGCCTAGAAGTGGGACAATCGCGCGCATGAGTTTGTTTTCTCGCACTACCGACGCACCCGGTGTCACTGGCACCCTGCGCGATTGCACGCCCGGCGGCAAAGGACTGAAGAAGTTCGGCGCGGGGGACTTCGCCGTGGTCGACGCCGCGAATATCTCTCGTCAGGAAGCCCAGCAGCTGGTGGACTTGAAGCCGGCCGCGGTCATCAACACCGCGGAATTTAGCACCGGTAGCATTCCCAATTACGGACCGCACATGTTGCTCGACGCCGAAACGCAGCTCGTGGAGGGCGTGGGCCCGCAGTTCCTCGAGGCGATGAAGGACGGGAAGAAGGCGCGTCTCACTGATGACGGCACCGTCTATCTGGGAGACAAGCAGATTGGCTTTGGCACCGTCATCGAGCGCGGCCAAGCGCAGGCGCGCTTTGCCGAGGCCGAGCGCAACCTCATCGACCACATGGAAGCCTTTTTCGGCAACTCAATCCAGTTCATCCACTCGGAAGGCCCGCTACTTATCGACGGCTTGGGTATTCCGGAGTCGGGTGTGGAGATGCGCGGCCGCAAGGTCATGGTCGTCTCGCCCAGTGAGGACCACCGCGCCAAGGTGAAGTTGCTGCGCAACTTCATTCGCGAATACGAGCCCGTCATCGTGGGCGTCGACTCCGCGGCAGACTCGCTCGTGGAGATGGGCTACAGCCCGGATCTCATCGTGGCAAACCCGGAGACGGTCAAGGCGGAGACGCTGCGTTCGGGCGCGCGCGTCATCTTGCCGGCCACGCCGGACGGCACGGCACCGGGCCTGGAGAAAATTCAGGACCTGGGGGTGGGTGCGATGACCTTCCCGTCCGCGACGGATTCCTCGACGGACCTGGCGCTGCTGCTCGCGGACTTCCAGGAAGCGGACATGATCGTGCAGGTAGGAGGCTCTGTCGACCTCGACGATATCTTTGCGGACAAGGCACACGCGACGCCCGCGGCGTTGCTTGCGCGCATGAAGACGGGCACGAAGCTCGTCGACGCGGACTCCGTCATTACGCTGTACACGGCACCGGCAGGCGGAAGCCTGGGCTGGCTGTGGGCGTTGCTCGGCATCCTCGTTGCGCTCGCCGTCATCGTGCTCATCGCGGGCTTGGGCGGGGACGCCTCCTTCGGCGAGAACCTCTCCGCCACGTGGTCCAACCTCACCGAGACGGTCGCAGGATGGTTTAACTAATGCCACAGCGATTCTCTTCTTCTGGCCCGGTCATCGCAGGCAGTGGCTTCGGGGTGGCCGTGGGCGTGGCTATCGGCGCATTCGCGCTGGGCCCCACGGTCGCGGGTTCTGCGGGTGGCGATGACGCCGTGCGCGATGAATTCCGCCAGGTCGTCCAGGACAACCAGGTGCTGCAGGCGCAGTCCAAGTCCGGCGACTCGGTCGTCTCCGAGCTCTCGCCCACCATGGTGGATGGCAGCCTCGCCAACCGGCCGGTGCTCGTCATGACGACGTCGAACGCGCAAAGCAATGAGGTCGACGGCATCAAGGCGCTGCTCGCCTCCGCGGACATCGAGGACGCCGGAACGATTGACTTGGCGGATGCCTTCTTCGATCAGTCGCGCGCGGACGAGCTCAAGTCGCTTATCGCCAACACGCTGCCCGCCGGCGCGCAGCTGTCCACCAAGCAGCAGGACATGGGCACCCACGCGGGCGAGTCCCTCGGCGCTGCGCTCTACATGGATCCGGAATCCACGCAACCGCTGGCCTCCGTCGCCGACCGCGCGACGGTGCTCCAAGCGCTGCGCGATGCCGGATTCATCGACTACGAGGATGGGACCATTCTGCCCGCCCAGGCCATCGTCGTCATCGACGGCAAGACGTCGGGCACTGCGGGCGATGCGTTCAAGTCCGATAACCTTTCTGCCATGCTCACGGCCTTGAATAAGACGGGCCGCAACGCCGTGCTCGCCGGAAGGATAGAGTCGACGTCGGATGAAGGGGTCATCGGCAAGCTCCGCTCCGCGAAGGGCAACGAGGTCTCCACGGTCGATTCCATCGACCGTTCGTGGGCGCGCATGGCGACGGTGCTCGCGGTGCGCGAGCAGCTCGACGGCGGCCACGGGGCCTATGGTGCGGCCGCAGATGTCGATGCCGCCGCGCCGCCGCTGCCGAATGCCGCCAGCTAACCTCTGGAAAGGATGACAGGCAATGTCGCATGAATTTAAGACTCTGCGCTCGGAGCTGCTCCTTGACGCACCGATTATCGCGGTGCGCCGCGACGAGGTCGCCATGCCCGACGGCCACGTGGCCAGCCGCGAGGTCGTTGAGCACTTTGGCGCCGTGGCCATCGCCGCGGTGGACGATCAGGGACGTATCGCGATGGTCAACCAGTACCGCCGCTCCGTCGACCGCCACCTGCTTGAGCTGCCCGCAGGATTGCTCGACATCAAGGGCGAAGACGAGCTCACCGGCGCCCAGCGCGAGCTGCAGGAAGAGGCCGGGCTTGCCGCTGAGCAGTGGGCGACGCTTGCAGACCTCGTTACCTCGCCGGGCTTTTGCGAGGAGGCCGTGCGCGTCTTTCTCGCGCGCGATCTCCACGAGGTGGAGGCGCTCCACGCCGTGGGCGACGAGGAGGCAGACATGGACTTCCTGTGGCTGCCGCTCGAGGAGGCCGTCGCGAAGATTCTTTCCGGTGAGATCGTCAACTCCATCGCCGTGGGTGGCATCCTCGCCGCGGATCGCGTCATCAACCATGGCGGAGCCACCCGGCCTGCCGATGCCCCCTTTGACCTGCGTCCCCAGTCCCTCGCCGCGCGCCGCCAGGGCCCGGACATGAAGAAGCTGTGAGTTCCTCTCAGCTAGACCTGCCCGCGCATCAGAGGGAACCGTCGACCCCGGCCCAGCGCATTGCCGCGACGTGGCTTAACCACTTGGCCGTCGAGCGGGGCGTCTCATCCAATACACTGAGCAACTATCGGCGCGATGTGCGCCGCTATCTCGGCTGGCTCGCCGAATCTGGGATCGAGGATCTCGGCGACGTCACCCGCTCCCATGTCGAGGCCTACCTCGCGTGGCTGCGCTCCACCATGGCGGCATCCTCGGCCAATCGAGCCCTCGTGGTCGCGCGCGGCCTCCACAAATTTGCCGTCGCCGAGGGCGTGCTGGGCCTTGACGTCGCCTCGGAGGTCTCGCCGCCCGCCCCTCCGCAGCATCTGCCGGATACTCTCTCGGTCGACGAGGTCGCACGCCTCATCGAATCCGTCCCGGACGGGGAGGCCGCGAGCCCCATCGACGTGCGCGACCGGGCGCTGCTCGAGCTGCTCTATGGCACCGGCGCCCGCATCTCTGAGGTCGTCGGCCTGGCCGTCGACGACATCCACGACGCACTCGAATCTGAGCCCGGCACGCCCGGCGTCCTGCGGATTACCGGTAAGGGCAACAAGGAACGCCTCGTGCCCGTGGGCTCCAAGGCGCAGGCCGCCGTGCGCGCCTATCTCGTGCGTGCGCGTCCCGTGCTGAGCTGGGGACGTACGCCCGCGCTCTTCCTCAATACCCGGGGCAACCCGCTCACGCGGCAATCCGCCTGGGCCGTGCTGCAGACCGCCACACAGCGCGCCGGACTCGACGCGAAGGTCTCGCCACATACCTTGCGGCACTCCTTTGCTACGCACCTGCTCGAAGGCGGCGCCGACGTGCGTACCGTCCAAGAACTCCTAGGTCATTCCTCGGTGACGACGACGCAGATCTACACGCACGTCACAGCCGATGCGCTCCGTGAGGCCTGGCGCACGGCTCACCCGCGCGCCTAGACCGTAGTTTCCGGGCCGTTCGCTGCGACGGCTAGACTGGGCCCGTTCATCTTCTGTTCATCGTCCACTGGCGCGGCACATTGAGTACCGCGTCGACCATAAAGGTTGTGATCCCACCCGTGCCGACGACTTCTCACTCCGTGTTCCTGTCCTCGCGCCGCCATCTGGCTGCCGTTTGCGCCGCCGCGGTGCTTACCGCTCCGGCTCTCGCCGCTCCGGCCATCCTCGCGCCGCTTGGCGAGTCGCCCGTTCCCGCGGCCTCCGCGCAGATTCCCGAGGGCATGACTCCGGAGGCCGTCCAATCCATGCTCGCGACTCCCGTGAGCGTCGCCGCGGGCCAAACTACCACGGTCTCCCTGCCCGTGCCTGTCGAAGCCTCCTATTCCGGCGGCGGATGGTCCGTCTCGGCATCCGGCGGTTCCGCCACGATTACCGCCCCCGCCGAGGGCGGCCAGGTCTCCATCCCGGTGAGCTACCAAGGCTATTCCGGCACCATCACGCTCGTCTCGACCGCGCCGGAGAAAGCCGACGTCGGTGGCACCGGTAACGGCGGAAACGGCGAGGGCGGCAGCGACGGCGCGGAAGGCGCCGGCAACGACGCTTCTGTCAATGGCTCGGGCGGTGAGGGCACGCAAGGTGACAACGGCGCTGGCGGCTCCGAGGGCGGCAGCGGTTCTGCCGAGGGAACGAACGGCGGCGCCGCGGGGGATGCGACCGGTGGTGAGGCTGACGCGAACCTTCCCGTCGTGCCGGGGGAGAAGCCCACACGGTCGGCGGCGAGCCCCGCTGATGCCTCCGCAGCCGAGCACATCTACCTCGAGTCGACCATCAAGGACAACGTCATTACGGCCCAGATGGACGTGAGCCAGGCGCTCGATCTCTATAACCGCTTCAAGGACATGGACCGCAACAGCGTGACGCTGCGCTATATCGACGCGGACGGCAACATCATTGAGGGCGTCCAGCGCGATATCAATACCACCGCGCGCACCCTGACGCTGACCTACCCCGAGGGCCAAGCACCGGACAACCCGTTTATCATGCAGCTCATCCGTGAGGATGGCTCCGGCGTGGTCGCGGACGTCACCCTGCGCGACCCGCACTACGCGTCCGCTGACCATGTCACGCGCGAGCAGCTCGAGGAGGAACAGGCTGCGCATGATTCGGCGGATTCCTCCAACACCAAGCTCATCGTTGCCGGTGTCGTCATCGTCGTCCTCATTGTGGCGCTCATCGCCGCCCTCGTCGCACTGGCGCGCAAGCGCCGTTCCGCGCGCTCAACGACTCTATAGTCTAGCCTTTACCCTTTACTTTCCGGAGGCTTTGAGGGTTATGCGTCGTGGTTGCGCGGCGGCGGGTACGCTGTAAGATACGTCAAAGGGAAATGACACGGCTGTAAGACGGCGCGCCGACGGGCATGCTGGCAGCCCCGCCGGTGGGCGATGCATCGGTAGAAGTCAAGGAAGTAGGTGTGACTATGAGTGAGGACGGCCTCTTCGACGCCTCCGAAGTAGAGGTGGGCCTAACTGGTCGCCCGGTGCGTGAGCTCCCGGAGCCGGCCCCGCTGGAGTCCCACGGTCCCGCAACCATCTTGTCCATGTGTAATCAAAAGGGCGGCGTGGGTAAAACCACCTCGACCATTAACCTGGGCGCGTGCCTCGCGGAAGCTGGACGTAAAGTCCTCCTCGTTGACTTGGACCCGCAGGGCGCATTGAGCGCCGGCCTCGGCCTTACGCATGACGAGATTGAAGACACCATCTACGACGTCATGCTCGACAATCAGGTGTCCATTCACTCCGCGATTAAGCGCACGCCCATCGCAGGCCTTGACCTTGTTCCCGCCAACATCGACTTGTCCGCGGCGGAGATTCAGCTCGTCAACGAGGTCGGCCGCGAGCACACGCTCGCCCGTGCGCTGCGCCCCGTGCGCCGCGATTACGACTTCATCATCATTGACTGCCAGCCGTCCCTTGGCCTGCTCACCGTCAATGCCTTGGCCTGCTCGGCGGGCGTCATCATCCCGATGGAGTGCGAGTTCTTCTCCTTGCGCGGCCTGGCACTGCTCACGGACACGGTGGAAAAGGTCGCCGAGCGCATCAACTTCGATCTGGAGATCCTCGGCATCCTCGTCACCATGTATGACCGTCGTACCAAGCATGCCCGCGAGGTCATGTCGAGCGTCGTCGACTACTTCGGAGACAAGGTCTTTGACACCGTCATCACGCGCACCGTCCGTTTCCCGGAGACGTCCGTCGCCGGCGAAGCAATCACCACATGGGCGCCGAATTCGCAGGCGGCGAAGCAATACCGCGACCTCGCCCGCGAGGTCATCGAGCGCACCTCGAAGTAGTGAACGCTACTCATCCCCTTGCGCCTTCTCACGCACCCAACCAGGAGGCCGTCCAGCCGGAGATCACCGGCTTTCGCATCGCCCTGAAGAACTTCGAGGGGCCCTTCGACCTGCTTCTGCAGCTCATCTCGTCGAAGAAAATGGACGTCACGGACGTCGCGCTCTCCGAGGTCACTGACGAATTTGTCGCCTACACCCGTGCGCTCGGCGCCACGGCTGACCTCGACGAGACCACGGAGTTTCTCCTCGTCGCCGCGACCCTTCTCGATCTCAAGGCCGCGCGCCTCTTGCCCCGCGGCGAGGTCTCTGACTTGGAAGACTTGGAACTCCTCGAGACCCGCGACCTGCTGTTCGCGCGCCTGCTTCAGTACAAGGCCTACAAACAGGTCGCAGACCTCATGGCGCGCTGGCAGCGCGAAGCGCGCCGCAGCTATCCCCGCGCGGTGGGCATGGAGGAACAGTTCGCGCAGCTGCTCCCGCCGGTCGCCCTAGGTCACACGCCCGCGAGCTTCGCTGAGCTTGCCGCCAGCGTCTTTCGTCCGAAGCCGCCCGAGGGCGTGGCGACGGGTCACATTCACCACGTGGCCGTCTCCGTACCCGAGCAGGCAGGAAAGATCCTCACGACGCTCAAGCTGCTGGGGCAAGGCAACTGGATGTCCTTTACCGCGCTCACCCGTGACTGCACCGTGTCCATGGAGGTCGTCGGCCGCTTCCTCGCGCTGTTGGAGCTCTACAAAGCGAAGGCCGTCGACGCGCAGCAGGAGGAGTCGCTCGGACCCCTCGATGTTGCATGGACTGGCCTCGACGTCGACCCGGCCGTCGTCGCGGCGGCTAACTGGGATTAGACTGCGAAGCCATGGATAGTTCCCAGCCGCGTCCCGCCTTGCCGCTCATCTCGCAGCAGCGCTCGCGCCTCGAGTCGATTCTGCTCGTCCTCGACGCCCCCGCGTCCGTCGAGGCTTTGGCGCGCGCCCTCGAGCTGGAGCCCACCGTGGTAAGTGACCACCTGCGTGCCATTGCGAGGGAATTCGATGAGCGTGGCTCAGGGTTCGACCTCCGTGAAACAGGGGAGGGCTGGCGCCTCTACACGCGCAAAGACAACGCAGAGGCCGTCGAAGGATTCCTCCTCGACGGCAGCCAGACCAAGCTTTCTCGTGCCGCGATGGAAACCCTCGCGGTCGTCGCCTACCGTCAGCCCGTCACGCGTGCGCAGGTCGCCGCCGTGCGTGGCGTCAACGTGGATGGCGTCATGCGCACACTCACCCTGCGCGGACTCATCCGCGAGATTGAGCACGAGGGCCTGGCCCACCAATACGAGACCACGGAGCTCTTCCTTGAACTGCTCGGCATCGACTCGCTACAGCGCCTACCAGACCTGGCGCCGCTGCTGCCGGATGTGGACTCCATCCTCGAGGAGTACTAGCACCCGACAATCCGCGAATACCACGGCCAGACTATTCGGGGGTAGGATGGCCTGCGGTAAACAAAGCGTTTCCACGTCCAGCGCCCCGCGAGCAGGAGCTCGCGAGATTTCAACCGGAATGAACAAGGCGCCAGGCGGCAACTGCATACACAAGAAAAGGACACGTGATTATCGTGACCCCACCCGCTCGCCGCGACGGCACACCGGACAAGAAGCAGCGAGCCAGCGACATGCTGGTCTCGAATGCCAAGCCGGCCCGCCGCCAGCACGTGAAAAAATCTGACCGCACCAAGAACTCCACCGCTGACTCCGTCGCGCGGGAACTCGGCGCCGACTGGTTGGTCGACGGTGACGCCCAAGGCGCCGCGAACAATGGAAAGGGGGAGCGCCTCCAGAAAGTGCTCGCCAAGGCTGGCGTCGCTTCGCGCCGCCACGCCGAGATCCTCATCGACGCCGGTCGCGTCGAGGTCAACGGAAAAATCATCATGCAGCAGGGCGTGCGCGTCAACCCGAATGTCGACGTTATCCGAGTTGATGGCGTGCGCATCAACGTCAATGAGAACATGCAGTACTTCATTCTCAACAAGCCGCGCGGGATGCAGTCGACCATGCATGACGACATGGGCCGCCCGTGCGTGGGCGACTTGGTCTCTGACCGCGTGGCGGCGGGCCAGCGTTTGTTCCACGTGGGCCGCCTTGACGCGGACACTGAGGGTCTGCTCCTGCTCACCAACGACGGCGAGCTTGCCAATCGCCTCATGCACCCGAAGTACGGCATTAAGAAGACCTACCTCGCCACGGTGCTCGGTGAGGGGGGCAACAAGTTGGTCAAGCAGCTCAAGGACGGCATCGAGCTCGATGACGGCCTGGCCAAGGCCGACTTCGCGCAGATTGTGGATAAGAACGGCGGCTACTCCCTCGTGCGCGTCGAGCTGCACGAAGGCCGCAAGCACATTGTGCGTCGCATGCTCAAGGAGGCCGGCTACCCGGTCCAGCGCCTCGTGCGCACCAAGCTGCACACGGTGCAGCTTGGCGAGCTCACCCCGGGTGCATTCCGCGCGCTCAACTCGAACGAACTGACCAGCCTGTACAACGCGGTGGAGATGTAAATGCTGAACAATATGCCTAACAATGGACTCATCGTGGCCGTCGACGGCCCGTCTGGCACCGGCAAATCCTCCACGTGCCGCCAACTGGCCAAGGAGCTTGATGCCAAGTACGTCGACACCGGCGCCATGTACCGTGTCGCGACGCTTGCCGTCCTGCGCGCGGGCCTGGACCCCGCCGATACGCAGGCCGTTATTGCCGCGACCGCAGACCTGCCGCTCGAGGTTTCCGATGATCCGGATTCCAAGCAGGTACTGCTCGCCGGTGAGGACGTCTCCAAGGTCATCCGCGAAGACGAGGTGACCCGCAACGTTTCGGCCGTCTCCGCCATCCCGGAGGTCCGCCAGAACCTGGTCGACCTGCAGCGTAAGCTGGCAGCCCAGGCGCATCGCGCCATCGTCGAGGGCCGCGACATTGGCACCGTGGTGCTTGCCGATGCCCCCGTGAAGATCTTCCTGACCGCCTCGGCGCAGGTCCGTGCGCAGCGTCGCTACGACCAAAACGTCGCCGCAGGCATTCCCTCTGACTTCGACACCGTGCTCGCCGACGTCGAGCGCCGTGACGCCGCGGATTCTTCCCGCGCCACGTCGCCGCTGCGCCCGGCCGAGGACGCCGTCGTGGTCGACACGTCCGAGCTCACGCTGCAGGAGGTCCTGCAGCGTCTCACCGCCATCATTAAGGAGTCCGCGCGTGGCTAAGAACACCAACACCGGCGGCCAGCCGGAGGAATTCGAGACCGAGTTCCACTACCCACAGGGCAAGATGGAAGAAGAAACCGTCTCCTCGAGCCAGAAGTGGGCATCGTCCGACTTCGATGTCTCGGAGTTCGACTTCGACCTCGACGAGGACGCGAAGGAAATCGCAGTCGTCGACGGCTACGAGGGGGTCGACGATGATGACTTCGATGAAGACTTCGACGCCGAGGACTTTGACGAGTCTGAATTCGGCGAGGCCGACTATGGCGAAGACTACGAGGACGACCTCACGGATGAGGAATGGGCCGAGATCGAGGCCGCGTATGGCGTCAATGCTGACGGTCACGTCGAGGAGAACCTTTGCACCGTGGCCGTCGTGGGTCGCCCTAATGTGGGCAAGTCCTCGCTTGTCAACCGTTTCCTCGGGCGCCGCGAGGCCGTCGTCGAGGACCATCCGGGTGTTACCCGCGACCGTATTTCCTACGTCGCCGAGTGGAACGGCCGCCGTTTCCTTGTCCAGGACACCGGCGGATGGGACCCCAACGTCAAGGGCATCCATGCTGCCATCGCGCGCCAGGCTGAGGCCGCCATGGAGACCGCTGACGTCATCGTCTTCGTCGTCGACACCCGCGTGGGCATCACGGAGACTGACTCTGTCATGGCGAAGAAGTTGCAGAAGTCCCAGGTTCCCGTCATCCTCGTGTCCAATAAGTTCGACTCGGACAATATGTATGCGGACATGGCGGAGTTCTACGCGCTGGGGCTTGGCGATCCGTGGCCGGTGTCCGCACAGCACGGTCGCGGCGGCGCTGACGTCCTCGACGAGATTCTGCGTCTCTTCCCGGACCAGCCGCGCCACCCGTCCATCACCTCGGGTCCGCGTCGCGTAGCGCTCGTGGGTAAGCCGAACGTGGGCAAGTCCTCACTGCTCAACAAGTTCACCGGCGAGGAGCGCTCCGTCGTCGATAACGCGGCGGGCACCACCGTCGACCCTGTTGACTCGCTCGTTCAGCTCGACCAGAAGCTGTGGAAGTTCATTGACACGGCAGGCCTGCGCAAGAAGGTCAAGAACGCCCAGGGCCACGAGTACTACGCGTCCCTGCGCACCCGCGGCGTCATCGACGCCGCCGAGGTCTGCGTCATGCTCATCGACGCCTCGCAGGAAATCTCGGAGCAGGACCAGCGCGTCCTCAACATGGTGCTCGAGGCCGGCAAGGCGCTCGTCATCGCGTTCAACAAGTGGGACCTCGTTGACGAGGACCGCCGCTACTACCTGGACCGCGAAATCGACGAGCAACTCACGCACCTGCCGTGGGTCACCCGCGTGAATATCTCAGCAGAGACCGGCCGCGCCCTCCAGAAACTGGAGCCGGCCATGCTCGCGGCCCTCGAGTCCTGGGACCAGCGCGTGTCCACCGGCCAGCTCAACACATGGCTGCGCGAGGCCATCGCTGCGAATCCGCCGCCGATGAAGAACAACCGTCTGCCGCGCGTGCTTTTCGCTACGCAGGCGGGCACGCAGCCGCCAACTATCGTGCTGTTTACCACGGGCTTCCTTGACGCTGGCTACCGTCGCTACTTGGAGCGCAAGTTCCGTGAGCGCTTCGGCTTCCACGGCTCGCCGGTGCGCATCGCCGTCCGCGTTCGCGAGCGTCGCGATAAGCGCAAGCGCTAGCTTCTAGGGCGGGGTAACGAATCCTCCTCACTGTGCCGTCACTGGGCGGTGGAGTGAGGGGGATTATTCGTCTTTGGTGCGGCGCATACTGGGTATAACAACCGGCGCTCGTTGGTAGGGTATTGGCCTACGAAATGTCCGAAATGTGGTGTTGGCCCCAGTGCAGCGCCTGAATAGCAGTATGTGCGTTATGCTGCCATTATAGTTCATGCAGCCTCTCAATCCGGAATCCTTCCGGTGTGACTTTTCCCGCCTGTGTTTACTTATGTCTGGTTATGTCCGGTCGCATAAGATGAAGCAAGTACACAGTTTCATTCTCAGAACCTTCAATGAGTTCGGAAGGGCGCGTCATGCTTGCCTCCATCCTTGACCCGACCTCGGGTCTCGCGATCGTTCTCCAAATTATTGTCATCCTCTCCGCGCTGCTACTTGGCACGCGCTACGGTGGCCTGGGGCTCGGTCTCATTTCCGGTATTGGCCTCGTCATCATGGTCTTCGTCTTTGGCCTCAAGCCAGGCGAGCCCCCGGTATCGGTCATGCTCACCATCATCGCGGTTATCGGTTGCGCGGCCACGCTGCAACAGGCCAGAGGTCTAGAGGTGATGATGCAATTCGCCGAGAAAATCTTGCGCGCTCACCCCGAGCGCATCACCATTCTCGCCCCGCTCACCACGTGGTTCCTCACCGTGCTCTGCGGTACCGGCCACGTTGTCTACACCATGTTCCCGATCATCGAGGACATCGCGCTGAAGAAGGGCATTCGTCCGGAGCGTCCGATGGCCGTGTCCTCGACCTCGGCCCAAATGGGTATCACCGCGTCTCCGGTGTCCGTCGCTACGGTGTCCCTCGCGTCCATCATTGCGGAGAATGCGGGCGTCACCGGCGTCTCGTACTCCATCCCGCAAATCCTTATGGTCGCCATCCCCGCCTCGCTCAGCGGCGTTATCCTTGCCGCGCTGTGGTCGCTGCGTCGTGGCAAGGACCTCGACAAGGACGAGACCTTCCAGGAGAAGATGAAGGACCCTGAGTTCGCACAGTCCGTGCAGTCTGCGGGCCACTCGCTGCTCGGTGAAGTCTTCCCGGCATCGGCGAAGCGCTCCGTCGCCGTCTTCCTCACCGCCATCGCCCTCGTCGTCATCCTCGGCGCCTTCGACGTCCTGCGCCCGTCCTTCCCGGGCGAGGATGGCGAGCTGGAGAAGCTGTCCATGAACCTGGTCATCCAGATGGTTATGCTTGTCGCTGGCGCTATCATCCTCATCTTCTGCAAGGTCGACAACACGAAGATCGCCACGACTCCGGTCTTCAAGGCCGGTATGACCGCCGTGTTCTCCGTCTTCGGCGTTGCCTGGATGGCGGATACCTTCTTCGAGACGCACATCGATGCACTGGAAAGCGCCCTGGGCGGCATCGTGCAGTCGGCTCCCTGGGCCTACGCCATCGCGCTGCTCATCGTCTCCAAGCTGGTCAACTCCCAGGCCGCGGCCCTCGTAGCCATCGCGCCTATCGGTCTGTCGCTGGGCATCGACCCCGCCGTCATCGTCGGCTTCTACGGTGCGGCCTACGGCTACTTCATCCTGCCGACCTACCCATCAGACCTCGCCTGCATCGGCTTCGACCGCACAGGAACCACGCACATCGGCAAGTTCGTCATCAACCACTCGTTCATCATCCCGGGCTTCATCTCGGTGCTCACGTCCTGCGTGGTCGGTTCCTTGCTTGCTACCGTCATCCTCTAAGTTAGCTGGCATTGATATGCCGCGCGCACGTCGGTGCCGCGCGGCGTTCGCTATCCCACGGGCCCGGCGCGAAGCGCGAGGCGATTGAGACGTGGCGTGCGCTGCCTAGGACGCCCGCGTATAGGCGAAAGCGTCCGTGCGATAGGGAATCTCGAGCTGCTGCCCGGGCTTGAAGCCCATGTGCTCGAAGAGATACCAATTGAGGTTGTGCGTCATGCGCTCGTGAACCTCCTCGCCGTTGCGCAGCCAGTAGGAGCGCGTGTGCATGAGTCGGTGCAGCTGCTCCGGGGTAAGCGGCATGGACCAACGCAGACGGCGTTCCTCCGCGAGCACCCACGGGTCGTCGATGGCGGGGTAGAAGCCTTCTTTCTGAATATCTCCGGAGTGCATGATGCGGGCCAGACGCAGGACCCACGGGTCGGAGTGCACGTCGAGGGTGTTCCATGCAAGCACTACGCGCCCGCCTGGACGCAGGATGCGGTCAAACTCGGCGCTGGCGCGGGCAACATCGACCCAATGCCACGTCTGGGCACAAGCGACGGCGTCTAGGGCGGCATCGGAAAGCGCGGTGGCTTCAGCAGTGGCCCGCCAGACGGGAAGCCCCAGCCCGGCGCGCAGGACCCTGCACATATCGGGCGAGGGATCGCAGGCGAGCACCTCGGGATTGGTGAGCGTCGCCGTGAGCTTTCCCGTGCCGGCGCCGACGTCGAGGACGCGACCAGCATCAGCGATAAGTGCGGCGACCTCGGCGGGGTAGACGGGACGCACGTCGGCATACTCATCCGCGCCGCTGGCGAAGGCACGAGCGGAGGCCTGACGGTGCGCGGTAGTGCGGAACTCCGGCGCAGACTTCTCCGAGGGCTTGCGGTAGCTGGGGAAGTTCTCCGGGGCAGGGTGGAGTGAATCAAAAGACATCGTGTACACAATCTAGCCGGGCGCGTGGCGTGCGGTCTATTAGACTTGTTCGTTATGAGTTCTCTCCCCGCGCCCGATGACAAGCGGTGGCTCATCAAGACGGTTCTGCTGCGCAAGCGCCGCACGATGCCGGCCGCCGTGCTCATGTCGCTCGGCTTCGTCACTAATGGTTTAACGCCGGTGCTCGTGGGGCGCGCGATCGATGACGCCATCGCACGGGGTTCGCTGGGCCACCTGGGGCTCTGGCTCATGGCCCTTGCCGCGTCTTTTCTCATCAACGGCCTGGCGAACTGGTGGGCACGCAACCTCTTCTCGCTCGCGATGCTCGAAGTGGGCCACGTTCTGCGCATGGCTGTCACGGATCGCATCCAGGATCCGCGCGGGATGGCGGGTCCGCGGCGCACGGCGGGGGAGCTGCTTGCTATCGCGTCAACAGATGCGCAGCGCGTGGGGGATGCGGTATTCATGACGGTCTTCCCAGTTGCTGAGGTGACCTCGATTATCTATGTTGCGACGATGGTCTCCGTGGTCAATCTCCCTTTAGGCCTCGCCGTGCTCGTGGGCGGGCCTATCGTGGTGCTCATCTCTCTGCGCGCTGCGAAGCCTTTGCGGCATCGCTCGGGTGCGCGGCAGGCGGCGCTCGCCAAGGCCGCGGCCACGGCGACGGACGTGGTACAAGGCCTGCGCATTCTGAAAGGCCTCGGCGCCATCGACACGGTGCGCTCGCGCTACGCGGCGGTCTCCGATGCTGCCTATACGAAGACGGTCGCCGCAGACGGCGCCCGGGCGAAGCTCAACGCGACGACGGAAACCGTGGGCGCCGTCTACGTCGTGCTCGTGGCGCTGGCGGCGGGCAGCCTCGCGCTGAAGGGCTCCATCACGATCGGCGAACTCATCTCTGTGGTGGGTCTGACCCAGTTCATCATCACGCCGATGACGATGTTGGGGAAGAACATCGCCTCGCGATGGGCCAATGCGCAGGCCTCGGGCAAGCGCATCCGAGCGGTGCTCGGCGCGGGATTCGCAGAGCATCCAGAGGTGGAACTTCCCGCGTTGCCGCGCGGCGTCACGGTCGTAGACGCACCTGCGCCGGAAGGCCTGGAGTGCCTGCCGCACGAGTCGGCCGTCGTGGCGCCACACCAGTCGGACGTGTTCGAGGGCAGCGTGTTGTCCAACGTGCACGAAGACCCAGAGAAGGCGCGCGAGGCACTGTGGGTCGCTGCTGCGGACGATATCCCCGGCGGGCCGGAGCGTGAGGTGGGCGAGAACGGCGGCAACCTTTCGGGCGGCCAGCGCCAGCGCGTGGCGTTGGCCCGAGCCATTGCTGCCGATGCCCCCATCCTCATCCTGCAAGACCCCACCACCGCCGTGGACTCCGTGACGGAAGCCATCATTGCCGAGCGCGTGGCCGCCCATCGCGCCGGGCAGACGACGGTCATCTACACCTCGGCGCCCGCGTGGCAGGCCGTCGCTGTGGACGTCACCGCCGATGTGCAGGAAGCGGAGGCATAGCCCATGGCCTTGAGTTTCCCTACTGCCGCGTGGCCGGACGTCCGTCGCGTTGTGGGCCGCCATGTTGCGCAGGTCCCCGGCGCCAAGGGCCAGTTCGCCGCGGCGGTCGCGTTGCTGGCGGGTGGCTCGGTGGCCACTATCTTTATTCCTATTCTGCTGGGGCGGATCGTAGATGCCGTCATCGCTGGCGGCGGCGCGAACCTTTTCGCCATCGGCGTGAGCCTTGCCGTCTGCGCCTTGTTGGGCGCGGCGCTGTCTGCGGGAGGATTCTATCTGCTCTCCCGTATCACGGAGCGCGTGATCGCCAACCTGCGCGAAGACATGGTGGGTACGGCTCTGGGCCTGCCCACGCATCGCGTCGAGGAAGCCGGCACCGGTGACCTCGTCTCGCGCTCCACGGATGACGTGGCGGAGCTTTCGGCCGCGGTGACGGAGACGGTGCCCGTGCTCTCTAGGTCGGTCTTCGCCATCATCACGACGGCGGTGGCGCTCGTCTCGCTCGACTGGCAGTTCCTCCTCGTGGTTGTCGCGGCCGCACCCATCTACTACTTTGCGGCACAGCGCTACCTGCGCGTCGCGCCGGGCCGGTACGCTGCGCAGCGCGCCGCCATGGCCGATCGCGCCCGGCGGGTTCTCGAGGCCATCCGCGGACGGGCGACTGTGCGTGCCTTCGGACTGGAGGAACGCACGCACGAAAATATCCGCGCAGCCAGCCAGGACGTCGTCGATTACGGCTTTAGCGCCCGGCGCACGCTCATGGTGCTGCAGTCGTGGCTCACCACCGTGGAATTCGTCATGGTGACCACGGGCCTGCTCGTTGGCTTCTGGACGGTACGCACGGGTGCCATGACGGTGGGCGCTGTCACGGCGGCGATGCTCATGCTCATCCGTCTGCGCGGCCCTCTCATGGGACTCATGCGTGTGCTGGACACCATTCAGTCGGGCTACGCGTCGCTCGCGCGCATCGTGGGCGTGGTCATGGACCCGCCACAGCCCACGCCGCCCGCGGGTGCGCCGAGCAAGGTGGGCGAGGTGCGCATGGATCACGTCTCCTTCAGCTACGGCGAGGGCTGGGCCGTGGACGATATCTCCATTCATCTCCACCCGGGCGAAATGGTGGCTCTCGTTGGCGCGTCCGGCGCGGGAAAGACCACCGTTGCGGCGCTCCTCGCGGGCCTGCGCGTCCCCGATGAAGGCACGGTGACCGTCGACGGCGTGGAGGTCTCGCACCTTTCGGATACCGAACGCGTCGCTCGTTTGGCAATGATCTCGCAAGACGTGCACGTCTTCTCCGGAACGTTGCGCGAGGATCTTCAGCTGGCGCGGCCGGATGCCACCGATGAGGACATGCGCGACGCGCTGCGTCGGGTGCGGGCGGACTGGGTGGAGCACCTCGTCGATGGACTCGATACCGAGGTTGGCGCGCAAGGCATCCAGCTCGAACCTGTAGAGGCACAGCAGTTGGCGCTGGCGCGTATTTTGCTGCTCGACCCGCGCGTCATCGTCATGGACGAGGCGACGGCGGAGGCCGGTTCCGTGGGCGCGGGTGCGTTGGAAGAAGCCGCGGATGAGGTCACGCGCGGGCGCACGGCGCTCGTCGTGGCGCACCGGCTTGACCAAGCCTCGCAGGCGGATCAGATCCTCGTCATGGAAGACGGACGGGTGAGTGAGCGGGGCACACATGCAGAGCTGGTAGCGTTGAACGGTCGATACCACGAACTATGGCAGGCTTGGCAGAAAGGACGGACGAGCTCTTCGTGATTATGAGCAGGACATCCGGGAGCTCGCGCACACGGACACACGCGGGCGCGGCGCTGAGCGTTCTCGCTGCTTGTGGCCTGTTGGCGGGATGCGGCGCTGGGGATGGTTCGGATGAAGGACTCACCGATCCCGCCGCCGTGACGACCACGGGGGCGACGCAATGGGAGCCCAGCCTCGGCATCCCCGCCTCCTCGCCGTTGGCGGGACCGGAGCCGGGGGAGTCGAAGACTATCAACCTGCCGTCGGGTCGAACGTTTATCCTCCACGTTCCGGAGAACTACGATCCGTCGCGTGCCTGGCCCGTGGTCTTAAGTTTCCACGGCTGGGGCGAAACGGCCTCCCAGATGGAGGCGTACACCCGGTTTGATTCCTCCGAAGCCATCGTTGCGTACGCACAGGGAACGGATAAGGCATGGGCGCCGGCTCCCTATGCGAAGACGAGCGGCGCGGAAGATGTCGCGTTCGTCCAGCAGATCGTGGACTCGCTGCGCGCAACGTACGCAGTCGACGACGAACGCATCTACGCCGTGGGCATGTCGAACGGGGGCGGTTTTGCGGCCTATCTCGCGTGCCAGATGCCGGAGTATTTCCACGCCGTCGCCAGCGTCTCGGCCGCGTATTACTCGAAGATTCACGATGGCTGTAAGTCGGCCGCGGAGAGCGAAAACGAGCACTACGGCGAGCCCCTACCTGTGGGGCGCCTTGATCTCCACGGCACCGACGACCCGATCGTGTCCTACTTTGGCGGAACCCGTCACGGTGCGACATACAACCCGGTCATGGAGGTCCTTGCGATGGACCAGAAGCGCAACCAATGCAGCGACCAGATCTCCACGTCGCGCCTAGCTTCGAACTCGTTGCTCATGCAGTGGAAAGGCTGCCGCGCGCCGCTGGTGCACATCCGCATTGGCGGCGGCAATCACGTCTGGCCTGGCGGTTCCTACGATAAGTCGCACGTCCTGCCGGAAGGTTTTGCTACCGATGCCGTCCTCGACTTCTTCGCCATCCCCGGCCGCGCGACCGGCACTGAGGACTCGGCGAATAAGCTCTAGAAGCGCGTCGTGTCTACGGTGGGCTCGGTGGGCTCGGTGGGCTCGACAGCCCAGACGGTGACGGACGCGCCCGCGGCCACTGCCGCCACCTCGAAGCGCGCAAGACAGAGTGCTGCGAGGTCCTCGTAGCCTGCTCGGAATGCGGCGGAGTCTTTCTCCGTGGGCTGTGGGATCTGGACGAGCTGGACGCTGCGGGTCCCGCCGTCGGCGGCATTGAGCTCGAAAACCGCTTGGGCGGTCGTGCCGGAGCCGGCGAAGAAGTCGAGCACGGTGGCATCGGAAGGCCCGCACAACGCGATGAGGTGCTGGACGAGACGCACCGGCTTCGGGAAATCGAAGATGCCGCGCACGCCCAACGCTTCTTCGACGTCGCGTCGGCCGGTGCGGGTCACTCCAAAGCGCTCGCCGTCAAGAATGGAACGCGGACGGGCGCCGCGGCTCTCATAGTTCTTCGTGTAGACGAAGCCGCGGCGGAAGACCAAGTCATCGTGGCGCTCGGCGACCTTGTCGCGACCCCAGCGCCAGCGCGCTACCTTGTTGCGACCCGCGGGCTGGTCCGGCCAGTACTCTCTGCCGTCCGGGCCTGCAATGGGGAAGTCGAGGGTGGGCAGGTAGCCCAGCGTCTTCGAGTCGAGGCGCACGAGCGAGTACCGCCCACGTTCGTCTTCATGGTTATAACGCGTGGATTTCGCGGCGCCTAAATCGAGATTGAAGCCAGGGTTATCGAGGGACTTGGCGTAGACGAGGATGTATTCGTGCTCGACGACGGCGTAGCGCGAGTCATTCTTGCCGGTACCGGCCTTCTTCCAGATGAGTTGGCCGGCGAAGCATTCCTCGCCGAAGATTTCGTCGGCGACCTTGCGCAGGTTGGCCACCTCGTCCTCGCCGATGGAGATACAGATGAACCCTGAGTCCTTGAGCAGCTCGCGCGCGAGCACGAGACGCGGGTACATCATGGACAGCCACTCCGCATGCCAACGGCCATGGTCCGCGGCGCGGAATTCGCGGCGGCTGCGGTAGTTATCCCGATAGATGAAGTCGCGTCCCGTGTTGTACGGCGGGTCGATGTAGATGACGTCGATGCCGCCGCCCCCAGCCTGTGGCGCGTCGCGCAGATGCTTGAGGACGTCGAGGTTATCGCCCGCATAGAAGTGATGCGGGCTTGTGGTGCTCGTGCGCTGGCGCAGGCGCGTTGAGGTGGGGCGTGTTGCTGCGGCCACGGCCTCGTCCTTGCCGGGCCATACCAGCCCGAAGAAGGAGGATGACATGGGCTTTAAGGATAGTCACTAGCGCATATGAGTGGGCTCTGCCACGCGTGACCTCGCCGTAATGTTCTGCCGCAGCCCGTAGAGGACCCTGTACGGAGGCTGGCAATCCTAAGGTTTTCTCATCTTTAGGTGGCGAGGCCTGGGTGGCGTCGCTACGGTGGGTATCACACCCGCTGCGATGGTGGGCGTAAATAATTTAGCAACGAAAGGATTTTTATCATGGGCATCTTCGACAAGGCCAAGGACGCACTGAACTCCGACAAGGGCGAGCAGATTTCTGACCAGGCCCTCGACAAGGGCGCCGAGTTCGCGACGGGCAAGCTCGGTGAGGACAAGGCTGACCAGATTAACTCCGCGCGCGACAAGGCCGACGAGCACATCGGCAAGCAGGGCGAGTAAGCCCTCACACGCTCTTCCGCGACAGCGCCGGCTCTCCACCAATAATGAGGAGAGCTGGCGCTTTTCGTTTGTGTGAAACGACAGCTCGTTGCGCACAACGCGTGGTCGACAAAGCCCGCGCTCTGTGTTGGACAGAGCGGGCGCTTCATTGAGTGCCTGTCCCGGTTCTATGGCCGCAAGCCGTGGGTTAAGGGACAGAGAAGGGCATGCGGACGAAATCTTGGAGGATTTCCCGTATGACTAATGTGCGATACACGGATGCCCTTCTCTGTCCCTTAACCCCAAGCCGTGTGGTGTGCCAGAAGGCTAAAACGACAATGACCGGAGCACGCTGTTGTGCTCCGGTCTAGAGTCTTTTGCGAAACTACCCACCCACCTGCAACGACCCGAACCACAGCTATGGTTTCCGTCGGTTTCCGTTCCCGGTTCCGTCGGCAGGTGGGCCGGGGCGGTGTCGGAGGTGGGGGCACACCACGTGGTTCGTCCCCAGTCCTAGCCCCTATCCGCGAGAGGGACAGGATAACGCCACGACCGGAGACACACCCCGCCGCCAAAGTCACAAGCAAGTTTATGTTGCTGGAGGTCTACGCGACGCGCTTAGCGCATACGCTGTGACAGCCCATAGCGCGGAGCCAAAACCACCGCGCCCCTTGTTTAAGGAAGAGCCTGATTACTCGGGGATCTCGCTGAGTTGGGCCTCAATCCGATCCAACCGCTCGGTGATGTTGCGTAGGTGCTCCACGATGAGTTGGTTGGAACCATCGATCGCCGTCGCCGTTTCGCGTCGTGCGCTGGTGACGGTGCGTACCACCCAGACGGTAAGAGCAACGAAGATCGCGAGTGGTAGTGCGGCGGCGAGGATGACAAGAAATACGGTAGCGGTAAGTGTCACGAAGATTCCCTTTTCTGTTCTTGATTAATCAGGTGCCTAATGTGGTCTGGAGTTACTTCAAGCTGAAACGGAGCGACCCAGTAGTGCTTCCTCACTCGGCTCTCTCCGAGCTGTTCCAGGCCACTCTCGATGAGTCCAGCAGCTTCCAAGCGGTTGAGGTGCTGGTAGAGCAGTGGCCGAGACATCCCGAGTCGGCGGGCCAGCTCACTGACATGGGTCGAATCCGTCTCTAGGGAGGCGATAATTCGCAACCGAGGCTCACTTCCGAGAGCACTGAGCATCTGAGCGAGCCGTGCTGCGTCCATCATCCCTCCGTATCGTAATCGAACGATGTCAGGTGTAAGTATATGCTTACAGTCGGCGGTGTGCAAGTTCTGCCGGGTCTGGCGGAGACGCTGCCCGACTTAAGACGTGGCCGGTGTCCCATCACGTCCCCTCTTCACCCTCCCCAAGAAGAAACCCAGCCGCAGCACACACCACAGCTGGGTTCCTTCATGGCTTACAGCGTAGCCAGCAGTGAAGCGTCCTGGGTTTAGTTCCTACCTCAGC
>NZ_KV796380.1:0-2717 GCF_001809185.1 Corynebacterium sp. HMSC072G08 | reverse complement strand
CTGGCTTGAACATATGGCGATGAAAACTAGACTTCAAGTAGTTGAACTTTTGGTATGGAGATGCCTATGCGTAAGACCTTAATCAGCCTCACCGGCCCCGCCTTCGTTGCTGCAGTGGCTTACGTCGACCCCGGCAACGTAGCCGCCAACATCAGCGCCGGCTCCCACTACGGCTACCTCCTGGTGTGGGTACTCGTCGTGGCCAACCTCATGGCCATGTTCATCCAGTACCACTCCGCCAAACTGGGCCTAGTCACCCACCGCTCCCTGCCGGAAATCATGGGCGAGCGTCTCTCCCGCCGCGCGCGCCTAGGCATGTGGGCCCAGGCCGAGCTCATCGCCGCGGCCACCGACCTCGCCGAAGTCATCGGCGGCGCCATTGCCCTGCAACTCCTCTTCAACCTCCCCCTGTTCGCGGGCGCGCTCATCATCGGCGCGGTCTCCATCATTCTCCTCATCTTCCAGAAGAAGAACCAGTGGTTCGAGGGGCTTGTCATCGGCCTGCTCCTGGTCATCTGCATCGGCTTCCTTGCCGGCCTCGCCATCGCCCCGCCCGACCCCGCCGACGTGGCCGGCGGCCTCATCCCCCGCCTAGAGGGCAAGGACAGCATCCTGCTGGCCGCCTCCATGTTGGGCGCCACCGTCATGCCGCACGCCATTTACCTACACTCCTCCCTGACCAAGCAGCGCTACCCCGACCTGGAAATCCCCCACGTACTGGCCGGCACCCGCGCGGACATCGCCGTGGCGCTGTCCATCGCCGGGCTCGTCAACGTGGGCCTGCTGGTCCTGGCGGGCTCGGCCCTCTACGGCGTGGACGGCACAGAGACCATCTCCGGGGCCCACACGGCGATTGCCAGCCACCTCGGCCCGCTGGCCGGCGTTCTCTTCGCCATCGGCCTGCTGGCCAGCGGCCTCGCCTCGACGTCAGTGGGCGCCTACGCCGGCTCCGAAATCATGGACGGCCTGCTTCACATCAAGGTCCCCCTACTAGTCCGCCGCCTGGTCACGCTCATCCCGGCGCTGGTCATCATCGGCTGCGGGGTCGACCCCACTATGGCACTGGTGGTCAGCCAGGCACTTCTTTCCCTGGGCATCCCCTTCGCCATCATCCCGCTTTTCCGCTATGCCGGCTCCCGGGACGTCATGGGTGAGTTCGCCGCGAAACCCTGGTCTATGGCCGTGGGCTGGACGCTTGCCGCGCTGGTCATCGCACTCAATCTCGCCCTCGTGCTCCTGCCGCTGCTCTAGGCCGCCTACAATCAGCAGCCATGATTGAAGTAGCAGCCGTCGTCATCCGCAACCCACAAGGCCACGTGCTTACCGTGCGCAAGAAGTCCTCCACCAAGTACCAACTGCCCGGCGGCAAGCCCGAGGCGGGCGAGGCGCTTGTCGACGCCGCCCTGCGCGAAGTTGCCGAAGAAGTAGGCCTCACCCTCGACGCCGAGAGCCTCAACAAACTCGGCACCTTCGACGCTCCCGCCGCCAACGAACCGGGCGAGGTCGTCGTCGGCACCATCTTCACCTACACCCGCACCGTCACCGCCGACGAACCCCATGCCGCCGCCGAAATCGGCGACACCGCCTGGGTCAACCCAGCAGCCCCCGACCGCGAGCTTGCACACCTGCTGCGCGACCGCGTCTTCCCCACGCTGGCCTAGCGTCAACTGTCAACACTTCGGCGTCATTGACCTCGAAACCATCAAGAGCTACCCTTTTGAACATGTTCACTGAACACGTTCACTCATCGCGCTCGGCCGCCAAAGCTGGCACCGTCAGCAAGGTCCTAGCCACCGCCTACGAACTCTTCCTCACTCAGGGCTACGCCACCACCAGCATCCGGACTATCGCATCCGAAGCTGGCGTTAGCGTGGGAACCGTCATGGGAGTCGGCGACAAACAAACGCTGCTCATCCGCACCATTGGCCAACACATTTCAGAACTCCACGATGACATCCGGGGACAATCCGATAGCCTTCTCGATGTCCTGAGACCTTTCCTCCAGATGTTTACCGGCCACGAAGAGCTCTCCCGCGCCTTTGGCGCAGCACTCATCCAACAAGGCAATCAAGGCGAAGCGCTCACCGCACTCAAAACGCTCCTGACCGATGAAATCACCCTGCGACTCGGCACCAGGCTCAGCAGCGCCGATGCGGCCGAGTACGCCGACCTGCTGTACAACGTCTACCTCGGCTTACTCATCGGCTGGGCCGCCGGAATCTACGACACCGAGCACCTCACATCCCAAGCCGCCTCATCGATCGAACGCCTCAACACCGCATTCGGAGTAACCCAATGATCCTAGAATCTTCCCCAGCCTGGCCCTCCCTTCTACTAGCAGCCATTCTGCTTGGCGACGCCGCCCTCTCCCTCAAACCAGTCCCCTTCATCGAAGCCTGCCTCAGCGGCGTCAAACTCCCCAAGGACTGGTGGTGGGCGCTCATTGTCATCAAGTGCCTCGCCGCCGTAGGACTCATTGCCGGCCTCTGGTTCCCCGGCGTAGGAATCACAGCCATGATTGGAGTCATCGCCTATTTCTGCGCGGCCGCAGCAGCCCATGTCCGCGCCCACTTCCTCGGTAGCGCATTCTGGATCAACTGCTTAGGCATGCTCGCATTCTCCATCGGAGTACTGATCCTGACGCTCGCACTGAATTAAGACACCAGTCAACCTTTCACGGCTTCCTGAAGGCAGATACATCATTGCACCTCTTGAAT
>NZ_KV796379.1:0-1196 GCF_001809185.1 Corynebacterium sp. HMSC072G08 | reverse complement strand
TGAAGTGCCCCGGGTTTTGTTCCTAGGCATTTGCCTTGATTTCCATTATTTCTCGACTGGGGTCGTGTTCCCAAAATTCGGCTTCGACTTCAGCTGGGGTGCGGTAGCCCAGGCTCTGGTGGAGCCGTGATTCGTTCCACCAGTTAACCCACTCGAACGTCGCGATTTCCACGTCGACGACATCGGCCCATGAGCGCCTATGAATCAGCTCATTCTTGTAGGAGCCGTTGACATTCTCAGCCAAAGCATTGTCATAGGAATCACCAACAGTGCCGGTAGACGCCGTAATTCCGTGCTCAGCCAGGCGCTCGTTGTAGACGATACTCACATATTGTGAGCCGTGGTCTGAATGGTGAATTAGGCCCGCCGTTTCCTTGGCGCACACGATCGCCTGGTTCAACGCCTGCAGCGGCAACGCCTCAGTACGCATCGAATCAGACAACGCCCACCCGACAATCCTCCGGGAGTACACATCAGTGACAAAAGCTGTGTACACAAACCCTTTCCTGGTGCGCACATACGTAATGTCCGTGCCGGACAGTCCAGCGCTGCGCATCAGCCGGGCTGTCTGCTCGCGGCCAATGTCAACGCCCCGGCGTTGCAGCACGCGCCACATCTTCCGCACCCCGTAGACGCCGTAATTTTCAGCATGAACGTCGCGAATATGCTCTACAAGGGCAGCGTCGCGAAGAGCGCGGGAGCTTAAGCCCCGGGCCTTGGATTGGCGGTACCCACGCGAGCTAAGAAAACCGCCTTCGCGATGCGTGTTTAACGTCTGGCAAATGAACTCGACGCAGAAACGATTCCGGTACTCATCAATGAACCGGATCATTTCCGACGTTTCGGGTCGAGTTCCGACGCGAAAAAAGCCGAAGCGGCTTTCAACAACTCATTGGTGTCCCGCAACTCTTGATTCTCGCGACGCAACCGTGCGTTTTCTGCAGCAAGGTCCTCGGGCATTGATTCCACAACACGTCCTTCGCGACGAGCGGCCTGCGTCCATTGCCTCGCCGTGTGCCACGACACACCCAGCTTTGGTGCCACGATCTTGCAGGCTGCCTGCATAGAAATATTCTCCGCCAGGATGCGGTCTTCCACGAGGCGGACCACACGGTCTTTCGCATCCCGATCAAATTTTCTCGGCATGTTCCAAATTTTCCCATCTACTCAAACGGAACAAAACCTGGGGCACTTCA